>NZ_JAAHGK010000706.1:0-4049 GCF_010672505.1 Okeania sp. SIO2B9
TCTCTTGCTTGTTATCTTATTATCTTGGTTTTTGTTGGGTTGCGCTGCCGCTTAACCCAACCTACAATTTATTCTCTACCAATATTGCTGTCAAAAGTAAGTCTTTCTGAAGAACCCCACATTTTGTCATAAATTCCCGCTTTTACATAACGATGAAAACTAGAATATTCCCAATTTTTCGGAGCAGTTACTAATCCATGATGTACTGGATTATAATGAATATATTCTATATGATTAGCAAAATCTAAATATCCTTGAATTTGATGCTCCCAAAACCTGCGTTGCCAAACAGCTTTTTCTCCTTTATATTGTCGAGATGTTGAAATTTTTCCCTGATATTGAGAATGGTATTGACGACTAAAATAACTTTTAATTAACCGCCAACGAATCGAAAAATTTGCATCATTTTTAGGTAATGTCCAAAGAGAATGAATATGGTCTGGCAAGATGACAATAGCATCTATTTTAAATGGATGTTTTTGCATAACATATCGAAAAGCTTTTCGTAGTAAATCTATATTTTCAGGTTCGCACAAAATTTTCTGGCGGTTGTATGTCACTACTGTGAAAAAATAAGTTGCCCCTGGTGTTTTTGCCCGACGATATTCCATAAAGTTTTGTAGTTTTGTAGGTTGGGTTGAGGTCACGAAACCCAACAT
This sequence comes from Okeania sp. SIO2B9, assembly GCF_010672505.1. Lineage (NCBI taxonomy): Bacteria > Bacillati > Cyanobacteriota > Cyanophyceae > Oscillatoriales > Microcoleaceae > Okeania > Okeania sp. SIO2B9. The sequence goes on from NZ_JAAHGK010000706.1 coordinate 660, forward strand.
TATCTTGGTTTGTGTTGGGTTTATCTTACGGATAAGCTCCGTTAACATTTCATTCTACCCAACCTACTTCTTATTTTATAACCTATTATGTTGGGTTGATACTGCGGATAAGCTCCGCTAACACTCCGTTCTACCCAACCTACTTGTTACTACTCACACCTTCAATTTCCTCATCCGCTACATCATATAACTCCCTCAATTTCTGCAACTTCTCTTCATCTGTTTGCCAAAAACCGCGTCCGTTCGCTTCCAACATCCGCCCAATAATATTCCGAAATGCTTCCGGGTTTGCCTCCCGTAATTTACGCGCCATCTCTGCATCCAAAGCATAAGTCTCGGCAGCACCGTCATAAACCCAATTATCAGCAAAATTAGCTGTACCGCCCCAACCTATCAAGGCGGTCATCCGTTGGGAAATCTCGTAAGCTCCTCCACTACCTTGATTTGCCATTGCTTCTGCCCACTTTGGATTCAATAATTTTGTGCGATATTCCATCCGCAACAAGTCTTCTAATTTTCGGGGGGTGGTATCTTTGGAGAAACTTTCGACGAAACTCGCACTTACTTTTTTACCCCGTTGTTTTTCTGCTGCTAATTTTAATCCACCAGTATTAGCATAATATTCCTGAATATCTGTCAAACCATACTCCACCGAATCAATTTCTTGTACGATGCGATCGCAACCTTTCAACAATTCCTGCAAAATTTCTGGGCGTGCCTCTCCTTTATCTTTGCGTCCGTAACTGAAGACATTTCGCCCTTGCCAAGTATCGCCTAACTCATCCGCTGACTCCCAGTTACTATCCACAACTCTGTCATTCACCAAGGAACCAAAATCACCAGCAGGATTAGAAAATAACCGCGCCGAAATATTTTCTACACCTTGCGCTTGCAATGCTAAAGCGTGTTTGCGGATAAAATTTTGTTCTACGGGTTCGTCTGCGGTTGCTGCTCGTTGGAATAGATCGTCTAATAATTCAATAATATTGACAAAACTATCCCGGAAAATTCCTGATAAATTTCCTAAAATATCGATGCGGGGATGACAAACTTCAGCTAAAGTCTTTAATTCATAACGAACGATGCGACCCGTACCTTCTTTTACTGGTTCAGCACCTACTAATTCTAATAAAATTCCGATTGATTCACCACGGGTTTTAATAGCATCTAAACCCCATAACATTACTGCTACAGTTTCGGGATAATTATTATTTTCTTCGAGATGTTGATTAATAATTTTATTGGCAATTTCTCGTCCTCTTTCATAAGCAGCAGGAGAAGGCATTCGATAGGGGTCTAAAGCATGAATATTTCGACCAGTTGGCAAAACTCCCGGACCATCTCGTAATAAATCTCCTCCTGGGGCAGCAGGAATATATTCTCCATTTAATCCACGCAAAAGATTAGTCAATTCATCAGTATTTTGCATTAACAAATCCCCAATATTTACCACACTTTGCTTAACATCATTATCCGAGTCTAGCTCTCCGATTTTTTTACCAAAATAAGCCTCCAAATAAGATTTTAATTCCTCCTCGTTTGGCACTTCTCCCAAAGTATGTAAACCAGAAGAAAATAATCTTTGTTCTACAACCTGCAAATATTCGTAAATTTCCACAAAATAGGGATTAATCACATCTTCACTAAACATTCGCACATTTTCCGCAGTAAATTCAATCCCTAAATTTTTGCCATACTCAAACGGACAATCTGAATTTAAACCAGTATCAAAAATCTTCTTAAAAATCGATTCCCGCAACCCCGAATTTTTCTGGGGTTCTTCCCGATATTCAGAAATTAACTCTCGCAAACTCACCAATTCTTTATATAAACCAGCCCGACCATAAGGAGGAATGTTATGAGAAATTAACACCCCATAACCCCGACGTTTTGCCAACATAGATTCTGAAGGATTATTAGCAGCATATATATATAGATGTGGCATATTTCCTAATAGAATATCTGACCAAGAATAGCCAGTATTTCCCAAAGGTGAACCGGGCAACCATTCCACAGTTCCGTGCATTCCAAAATGAACAATTGCATCAGCTTGGAATTCATTTTGGAGCCATTTATAAAAAGCTGCATATTGGGGATGGGGTGTTAAATCTCTTTCAAACATTAGGCGCATTGGGTCGCCAGAAATTCCCAGGGGTGGTTGTACGCCGAGCCAAATATTTCCTAATTGAATTCCGCCAATATGGAAATTTTCACCATCGGTTTTTATGCCTGTGCGGGTGAGATTTCCCCATTGTTTTTCGATGCGAGTTGTTGATAGATACCCTAACCATTTTTCGAGACTTTTAATATTAACTTGGTTGTTATCCTCCCTCGTTCCCCCCTTTGAAAGGGGGGAGGTAGGAGTAGTGTTTTGCTTTTTGGAAAGGGGGGAGGAATAGGAAGAATAAATTTCGTCTGCTTCTTTAATTTGACGAATAAGTTCTTCCCCATCTTCGGGAATTTCCCCAACGTTGTAACCTTCTTCTTTTAGAGCGTGGAGAAATTTCAGGAGAGAACGCGGCACATTTAACAACGCTGCTGTACCTGTAGCACCATAACCGGGAGGAAAACCATAGAGAATAACAGCTATTTTTCTTTCTGCGGGCGGTGTATGACGCAGTTTTATCCAATTTTTGACTCTACCCGTGAGACGTTTCACTCTTTCAGGAATTAAATAAATATCTTCTCCCACTAAACCACCCAAGGGAACGGGGTCGATCGCTCCATCTAATTCTGGCAGTGCATATAAAACGACACTTTGCAAACCGCCCACACCTTGGCGCGTCCAAGAATGGATATCTTGAATGAGTAGAGGTGCTGCCACAAAATAAGGGACATTTTTGGCAGTGAGAATACGTTGAGAAACTTCCACCTGTCGTCCTGCTTCCATGGAACCTGCTGGTCCCCCCACCAAGGGAAAACCAATAGTTGAAACGACTGCATCGACTTTCACTGCTTCGGGAGAAAGGGAAAGTATTGGTTTAACAGAATCGTACTTTTGATTTTCACGGGACTTACGCACGGACACTAAATCCTCTGAGGGCGAATGCCATTCGCCCCTACATATCTCGTTTTCAAGGTTAATTTGCGTAAGTTCTGTTTCAACAGAATCTAACTTTTGAATTTTATCTAACTTTTGCCTTTTGACTTTTGACTTTTGACTTTTATGCCTTCTGACTTTTGAATTTTGACTTTCAAAAGCGCTGGTCATCCAGTCTCTGACGGCGACATGACCTTCAACTCCGTTAATAAATACAGGTAGAGGTGTTAAACCTGCTTCTTCAAATTTGCGGATGAGTTGAGGAATGTATGGTTGTTTGGTAATGACGTGTTTGCGGTAGAGCAAAATACCAACAACTGGAGTAGGAGAAGTTTGCTTCTGTTGGCGAT
>NZ_JAAHGK010000707.1:0-4048 GCF_010672505.1 Okeania sp. SIO2B9
CAATCCTTTTGGAGATAAATTATAAGCTAATAACTCTTGTGATTGCTGCTGTAAAATATCAAATACAACTTCTTTGATGTTCTCAACTATAACTGCTTTTACTTGATTTTGAATTAATACTTTTTTTCTAGATAAAATAGATAGAAGATGATAGTAATAATAATTAAGATCATTATGTTCTCGTAACTTCATATTAGCCAGAGAAATATTCGGGCAAAATTGATGCCAAATTCTATGAAATCTGCGGTTAGGATGTTCACCTCCAGTAGCCCAAACTAGACGACCAACACAAAAGAATATTATCCAACTTTTCTGAGAACCTTTTACTTCTAACTTCCCTGTAAATTGATCGGGAACCTCATTGAGCAACAAATTAAAAAGTTGATTTTTCCTATTTTCATTACTGTTCATTTTTAATACCAATTGAATCAAGAATTAGGGAAATAAAAATTAAAAACTATAGAATATAGATGTATCAGAAAATATTTTAGACTATTTTTGAGTACAGTATTCTAATTATAATCAAAATTATTTCCTATTTTCCAGTGAAATTTGTTGGCAATGTAAAAATGCGATTTTCAGAATTATTTTCCAGAAAAAAAAAAGAATAAAAAAGCAGCAAATAAATCTATCATTTTATGTATTTCTATAATTTATTAGTTTTTATTTTACACTGAAAATTTTTTTTTAAATAGTATTAAGTCCTACTCATCCGAAATCAACTCCCTAGTAAACAAAAGTTTCTCATAACAAGAATCTAAGAGAGACAAAATAGTACAAAATATCTTTTAAGAGCATATAGGGTGAGACCCATAATGCTAAATGGCCATATTAAGTTTGTATGGTCTTTAACTAGTGCAGGATGGCGGAAATAACTGACCAGTTACAAAATCCTAAAACAATTACAAATCAAAAATGATTGACTGTCTTGAGTGCGTCTTACATTCTGAGGTTTCCTCAGAATTACGCACTCGATGCATGACTTTTGACTTTTGACTTTTTTAGAGGACTCCTACAGTGAAGAATTCCTATCTCTACCTTAGTTACTTGAGCGCGATCGCTATTATTCTTTTCCCAGTACCTACCATCGCAAATATCCCGAATATTTTGGCCCAAACTCCCGAAGTGGAAACTTCCCCAGAATCTTCTGCCTCCAAGGCTGAAGCAGATAAGTTATTTGAAACAGGTGTGGAACAATTTCGGACAGGAAAGTTTGATGAGGCCCTCGAAAACTACGAAAAAGTTTTAGCAATTCGTAAGGAGCTGGGGGACCAGGCCGGAATTGCCCAAACCCTGAATAATATGGGGAATGTTTATGTTAACCAAAGGGAATATACCCAAGCTTTAGATGTTTTGCAACAAGCTTTAACTATTCGCCGAAAAATAAACGACCGCCCAGGGGTATCGGAAACTCTTAACCTGATTGGTTTTACCTATCAACGACAGAGGGAATTTTCCCAAGCGTTAAATCTACATCAAGAGGCTTTAGATATTTCTCAAGCTGTGAAGGACCGACCTAATGAAGGAGAGTCATTACATAATATTGCTGCGGTTAAGGCCAGTCAAGGACAACTTGACCAAGCACTTGAATTTTATGAACAGGCGCTGACCATTCGCGAAGAAGTGGGCGATCGCCGAAATAGAGGACGTACTCTCAATAATATGGGGGTGGTCTACTTTCGGATGGGTAATTATGACAAAGCTTTGGAAACATATCAAAAAGCTTTAACTGTGCGTAGAGAAATTAATGATAATGCTGGAGTTGGTCGGTTATTAAATAATATAGGTTTTGTCTATCGGGAAAAGGGTGAAGATTCTGAAGCTCTTAAATATTTTCAGCAAGCTGTGGCGATGTTAGAAGGTATTGGCGACCAAAGAAGTGTGGGGCGAATTTATGGTTTTATGGGGAAACTTTATGAAAAGCAAGGAGAAGAAGATAAAGCATTAGAGGTTTATGAAAAAGGGTTAGAAGCTGCTAAAGTTGCGGAGGATAAGACTGCTCAATTAGAGGCTTTGAGTTATTTGGGTGATGCTTATTATGAGATAGGAGAAAATACTAAAGCACAATCAATTTATGAACAAAGTTTAGCTTTTTATCAGGAAGCAGAAGATAAGGCGGGGGAAGGTAAAACAACTGTTGGTTTAGGGAAAGTTTATAACCGTTTGGGTGAAAATGATAAAGCCAAGCAAGTTTTACTAAAGGCTTTGCCTGTAAATAAAGAAGTAGGAGAAAAGTCGGTTATTGCTGCCAATTTTAATGCTTTGGGTGAAGCTTATTATAGTTCTGGCGATTATTCTATTGCTCTGAATTATCATAAACTTGCTTTGAATAATTTACCAGATAAGGAGGATAAAAATGCTGTTGCTGTGGCTTATGAAGGAATAGGAGATTCTATGTTTCAGCTCAGACAATATCCTCAAGCTTTAGAAAATTTAGTACAAGCATTGGCAATATATAAAGAGAGTGAGGAAAGGGTTAAGGAGGGTAAAATTTATGAGCAGTTAGGCACTATATTGGTAGTTCAGGAAAAACCAGAATTGGCAGTGGTTTTTTATAAGCAAGCTGTTAATTTGAATGAAACTATACGAAGTCAGGAAAGTGAGAAAAGTTTTTTAGAAAAGCCTGAAGAAATTTATCGAAATTTAGCAGGTTTATTATTACAAGAAGAACGTATTATGGAAGCTCAACAAGTATTAGATTTGTTGAAAATTCAAGAATTAGATAATTATCTAGGGAATATTAAGGGGAATGAAGCAACAGCAACCGGAGTTAAACTATTAGCTGCTGAAGAAAAAATTATGACTGAAGATACAACAGATATTTTAGAACGAGAGATTGACAAAAATAACTTAAAAGCGGATTTTCCAGAATTTAAGAATTTGCAGGCAAAATTACAAAAATTACCTGGAACAGTGCTATTTTATCCGTTAATTTTGGCAGATAAATTAGAATTAGTATTAATCAAAGCAGAAGGCGACCCTATACACAAAACTGTAGAAGTAAAAGCAGAAGAAATTGAAGGGGCGATCGCTGAGTTTCGGCTAACAATTTTGACTCCGGTTGGAGATGTCAAAGATTCTGCGGAAAAACTCTATAATTGGTTAATCAAACCAATAGAAGATGAGTTAATTAAAGCAAATGCCAATACTATTATTTATGCACCAGACAATCAATTACGTTATCTTCCTTTAGCAGCACTTTATGACGGAGAAAAATGGTTAGTAGAAAGTTTTGGTGTGAATAATATAATTGCAGCTAGTCTAACTAATTTTGAGACTCAACCGAAAAATCAACCCCGTGTATTAGCAGCAGCTTTAACCGAAGGTAATTATAAAGTTCAGGTAGGAACTCGCCAAGTTGAATTAACACCAACAACAGTAAAATTAGTAGAAAATTTAACAGAAACAATTCCTGGCTCTCGTAAACTTGTTAACAGCGAATTTAGTTCTGAAACAACAATTAGTAGTTTTAATGACTACAATATTGTACATTTAGATACCCCCGTTGTCTTGTTAAATGGAGAAACAGGAAATGGGAAACCAGAAGACTCTTTTATATTATTTGGAGATGGCGATCGTGTTACTCTGCGCGATATGGAAAGTTGGTCATTACCCAATGTAGATTTAGTCGTATTAAGTGCTGCTGAAACTAACATTGGTGGACAAATAGGTAATGGAGAAGAAATAGTCGGTTTTGGTTATCAGATGCAAAATGCCGGAGTTGAAGCAATAGTTACCTCCTTGTGGCGAGTTAATGATGATTCCGCTCAATTAATGAATACTTTTTACACAGTTTTACAAGAAGGAAAAAGCAAAACAGAAGCATTGCGGGAAGCTCAAATAAATATGATTACTGGAAAGGATAAAGAAGCAAATAATCCTTACTATTGGTCATCATTTATCTTGATGGGAAATGGATTTTAGGCGTTGCTGGATTAGTGTATGGTATTAATCTTACAGCAGTTATCTAGTTGATGAGGTACAAAGTTTATTGCTCTAGGGAACAGGGAATAGGGAACAGGGAACAGGGAACAGGGAATATAGAAAA
>NZ_JAAHGK010000708.1:0-4039 GCF_010672505.1 Okeania sp. SIO2B9
TCGATTAACTGCTTTATCTACCCAAGCTTCTAGTTTTTTTGTATATTTTTCCTTTTCTGCCAAAAGCAATCTAAGTTGTTCCGGTGAAAGTGCTTCTAGACTGTCATAAGTATTAAAATATTCAGAATGTAAAACTGAATGGTTAGCTTGAGGTGTCGTTTCAGCTTTTATCAATAATCCTTGACGATTTTTCCCTCGCTTTTCCATAGAAATAATTTCTAATTCTGCCTCTGGGTAGTCTTCCTGTAATTTCTGAAGTGAATATGCAACTGGGGGTCTACTGCTTGGTTGTGATAGATGTTTAGTATCTCTACCATCGGAGTAATAAAATCCACAAATTCACCTTCCTCAAAATTCTTTTCCCAATCAGCAGGTTGGCGACGAGGATTATCATTAAGACTTTCTTGAGGAGTAAGCTTGAGAAATTCAGGTCGTTTTTCTGGGGGCAAGCGCATATAGACATAATCACACTTGATACGATCTAGTTTAGTTCTTCTGGTTATCCTCCAGTCCTCAATAAAAGCTCCGGTTAAGGTTGCTCCTGTGAGGTCAGTTCGATCTAGAAAAGTTCCTACTAACTTAGCACGGGAAAGGTCAGCATCTTGAAGGTTGGCTGAGTTGAGATTGGCTTCTATGAAACTGGCATTAGTTAAGTTTGCTCCTTGGAGATTGATTCCTTTAAGGTAGTTTGAGCGATTGAAGTTTTGATTTTTTCCTTGACCTGTTCTAACTAACTCTCTGAGTTTAGAATTTTTTAGATAGGTTTCCCATGTTAGTATACAGTCTAGTTTTATAGTGTCTTTCCAACAAGTACGAGTTATGTCAGCTCCTCTAAAATCTGTACTTTTGAGAGTAGCATTGGTAAAGTCAGCATCAGTTAAATTTGCATTTGTGAAAGAGGTTCCACCTATTGCAGCAAAGGCAATAGCCATGCCACGAGTTAGGGGGTATTTTTCATCTCTTTTGATTGCTTCATAAGCAATGTGAACACTTAACATTATTTGGAGTCCAGTAAGAGCAAAAGCGAAAGTGAGTGCGAAGGTTTGGTCGAAGAATCCGGCTGCAAGGGTTGCTCCGGCGAAGGTTATTACTCCAGCAACCCCGAGGACTCCAGCAACCCCAAAGTCTCCAGCAACTTCAAGGACTCCGGTAAAGGCTAGGAATATAGCTCTGGCTAAAGCAGCGACAAATACGGAGACGACGAATCCGTCTTGAGAAATGACAAACCCGAAGGTAAAGGCTACGATTGGGTGGACGCGAGGTATTTCATGATGAATAATTGTTGCCCAAAATATAATAAGCAAAGCTAAGGCGACTAAAGCAGTATTCTGCTGTTCTGGATTATCTGAGTTGTATATTAGCGATAAAAAAAGTAAACTGAACAAAATAACAAAAGCTGAAATTACGACCAAAGCACACGCCACAACAAGCAAAACTACCACCCAACGCTTTTGTAAACCTGCCCTAGCTCCCTGAAACTTAGCACCGCTCAGATTCGCTCCTCGAAAATTAGTACCTCGAATATCCGCCCCACTAAAATCTGCTCCAGACAAATCTTTTCCCTTAAAAGATAGACCCCGAAGACTCACTCCTTGGAAATCTCGTCTACCTTTTTCATACTCCTGCAATATCTCACGCACTCTCATCATTAGTATTCCTGGAAAATTGAGAATTTAGGGTCACTTAGGTCGATACATAAATTCAAAATTCAAAAGTCAAAAGTAAGATTTTAGAGGTTTCAAGCCTCAACCGAGAGGTTTTAAAGGCCAAACGAGACGTTCTAAACCTTAACTGCTGTTTGCTAAAGGCCAATTTGATAGACTATCCTAGACAACAACAAATATCTACAAAATGTCTAAGTTATCATACTTCTAATCTCTGTTAATATTTTTAGGACTTACGCAGAGACTACATATAAAACCCCTTAGTGGTATCTTCATAAATATTAAATTTTTTAGCCTTGAGACAGCTATACTTGAGACAGCTATACTGGAGGTAATATCATGTCCGGTAGCATCGTTTGTGTATAAAATTAAGGTAATCATGGGAAAAACCTTCTGCCGTCTGCCTTCTGCCTTCTGCCTTCTGCCTTCTGCCTTCCTTCCACCAAAGTCTAATTATTCAACCGGACATGATATAAGAGGTAAGAGGGAAGAGGTTCGAGGGAAGATGTGGGGAGAAATAATACAAAAAATTTAACACACCAACAGAAGATTTTTCCTCACTCATTGATGCCCAAAAAGACTCTTACACCATAATTATATAGCTACCATCAAGGTTCTATACAAAAACTAAGACGTTATAGTTTTGTACATCATCAATTCTCGATATTTAATAGGTTGAGCTGAGGTAATAAAACTACCCCATCCCCCTATCTACCAATAACCCCATCTGCCCGTCTATTTTTAAATAGCTCCGTTTAGGGGTTCTATATATAAAAACTATAACGTTGTAGTTTTTAGACTATATATATAGTACCTTTGCGTAAGTCCTGCTCCCAATCAAATCATATTTTTTGCTTTAGCTTGAATCAATAAATCTGAGTCATTAGCAACTAAATCAACAGCTTGACTATCCCCTAACTGTTTTAACCCCAACAAACAAGCATATTTCAAATCAAAAATTCTTGTCTGACTAATAGTCTCTCTAAGTAAAGGTATTACTCTCTCATCTCCTAAATTAGCCAAAGCAAGGGCAGCAGCACCACGAGACTTCTGAAACTGAGGCGCTGTGTTATGCAGTGCTTCTACCAATAAATCATAACTATCAACATATTTAAGCCAACCCAAAAGCTTTACTACATGATAGTGAGCACCATAATCATTATGAGCACTTTCTGCAAAAGTTGCCATTAACGCTGCACCTGCAACCTCTGGGTAATTCTCTAAAAGGGTTTTGCCAGCCAGATAACATCTACCAAAATCTGTACTGTATAATTCTTGAATAGCAAACTCTAAAGTAGGAGTTTGGTCATATTCATGGACTAATTCTAAATCATTGGGATGGTCACGAACAACCAAATCTAAATAGGGTTCGATTTCAGCAAAGTTAATCTCATTTGTAGGTATACCCGTTTCTGCTAAGAGTCTAATTCCTCGGAGACGAAAAACCATGGAAACTGGACATTTAGCAATATTAGGAATAGATGGATAATATTTAGTATCAATCAGGTCTTGAATACAACCCCGTCTAGCATTAACATTTGAGTGTTCTAAAAACTCTAGCACTTTTGTCATCTGGGAATAATCCCCTGTTAAACGACAAACAGTAGCGATCGCTGCACTAGCAATAGGTTCATCATCAGATGCTGTAAATTGCTGAATCTTATCTATTGCAGGTTTATAGTTAAATTTTCCTAACACCTGAATAATCAAACGATAACTTTGAGCAGGTTTTTCCAACAACCGAGCAATTTCTGCAATAATTTCTGGATCTTCAGTTCCTATTTCGCTAATTGCCCAGACAGCATTTTCTACAGTGTAACAGTCTTCGTCACTTAAGCAAGCTCTAATTGCAGGTAGTGCTGATACTGCATTTAAACGTCCCAATGTTTCGATCGCTTTACGTCTAGCAATTTTATGTTCTAGAACTGGGTTTGTATCTTGTAGAGTTTTGATTAAGACATTGATTGAACGTTCACTGGGAAAGTTAACTAAATGACTTGCTGCAATATAACGATCGGATTTATCTTCTAATTCTTCGATTGGTGTTTCTAGTAAAGCAATTGCTTTTTCTTCACTTAATCCGGGGAATATATTCAAAAAACGCTTATCCATTTTCTCTAGTGTTAATTACAATCAACAATTAGTTTCTTGAATAGATCGTACAGCAGTTTGCGACAGAAGCATAGACTGAAAGCTTTCAGTGTCAGTTTATATCATTCGTAAAGTTATGAGGTAGTAGGTGTAAATTCAAGATCTAATATCAAATCCGGTAGCATCGGTATAAAAAAATTAAACCTGATAAATTAAGGGATGAATAGTAAGAGTTGGGCGATCGCCATGCCGAGATTGTTAAAGCTAGAACCACACAAAAGTAT
>NZ_JAAHGK010000709.1:0-4037 GCF_010672505.1 Okeania sp. SIO2B9
GCTTGAGGATATTCACCAACTGCTCTTAATGTTAAACCCCAACTGGTATGAAAAATGATATAAGTAGAAACGGGAATTAATAGCAAAAGTAGATAAAATAATTGCTCTACCAGGTATTGAAAATATCAATTTTTTGGGATTAAAACATTTGCAAATTTTGGGAATATTATTCAATCAAGACCTATTATTTTATCTACTTTTGCTATTAATTCCCGTTTCTACTTATATCATTTTTCATACCAGTTGGGGTTTAACATTAAGAGCAGTTGGTGAATATCCTCAAGCAGCAGCAACAGCAGGAATATCTGTTAGTTTAGTGCGTTATTTAAGCGTAGGTTTTAGCGGTTGTTTGGCAAGTTTAGGAGGAGTTTATTTAGCATTAGTTCATGTAAAATTTTTCACCGAAGGAATGAGTAGTGGAAAAGGTTTCATTGCCTTAGCAGCCATAATATTTGGTAGATGGCATCCAGTGAATAGCGTTTTAGCTTGTTTATTATTTGGAGCAACAGAAGCTTTGCAATTAAGAGTTCAAGCTTTTAATCTGAATATTCCGTATCAATTTTTAGAGATGTTACCTTATGTTATTGCTTTGTTAGCTTTAATTGGTTTAGCAGGAAAATCTACCCCTCCTGCTGCTTTGGGAAAGCGTCAGTAGGAGAGCGGGGGAGTGGCTCACACCGATTATGGCACGGATACACGGATACGGAAGGAAGTGGGGGAGTAGGGGGAAATGAGAAGATTCTTCAACAATTAATAACTATTAATTATTAATTATTAATTGTTGAAAACGGAATTGATTGACGAACAGAAAAATTAATTCATTGTTTCTCCTTTAAAGGAGAGGTTTTAAACCTTAATTATTCGGTAAGTAGCACGATTTTTTGTATTTCATATAAGATGCGTGAAGCAGTATTCTAAATATAGCGCTGTGCGCAGGCAACAGGCAACAGGCAACAGGCAACAGGGGGGATAAATTGCCTATAATATAAGACTTTTAGCTATTGGGCATCTCCTGCAATTTGTAAATATACCAGCGCTCATTACTATAAGTCTAGAAAATATGACTATCACTACGAAAGTATTGAAACTATAAAAACCTCAAAACTTAAACTTTTCTCACTGCATAAATTAAAATATTGATCTCTCAAAAAAATATTTACCATTAATTTTTTGTATATTTTAAATATTATTAAAAACAAAAATAACCTTCAATAACATCATTTTTATATTTTAATTTTTGCTTGAATACCTCGCCGTCTACAGGATATTTACAATTAGTTAATTAGTTGGGGTTATCAGACACGAAGTAGCAGGTAGTTGACTATCCCCATCCACTTTTTCCTTTTTATTTGCAAGCATTTCCTGCGGAATGCTGCGCAAACAGCTATTAGCATTCAGCTAGCCTCCTCCGGAGGAACTGCGTTAACAGCAACAAGACTTTCTCATATAGGACAGTGTTTAAATTCAAATAGACTTTAAGGTCAAGGGAGCCTACTTTTCTAGTAAGACAATTAATAACGCTTTGATAGTAAACTAAAAGTAGTAGCTGATAGCTGACGGCTGTTTGCGCAGCATTCCGGAGGAAATGCTTACTTTTATTTCTTCCTTCTTACTTCTTCCTTCTTCTTTCTTCCTTCTTCAATCCCAAACTTTTAACCTCCAAATAACTTTGGAATAATTTAATCTTTTTCACCTCCTAGAAACAGAAAAACTATGGTATTATACTAACCTCATTAACCAAATATAGAATACAATTACCAATGGCTAAAAACGAAACCAGGAACGAAGCAGAAGTTCGTTCACAAAGAGTTGATGAATTACGCTCCCTGGGAATAGACCCCTATCCTAGTAAAGCAGTAGAGCGATCGCACACTGCTCAACAAGTTATCGACCTATTTTCCCCACCAGCAAAAGAATTAGAACCAGGGGAAGCAGACCCTGATGAAAAATTATTAAAAGTTTGTGGTCGTATTACTACTAAGCGCGATAGTGGTAGTATTGGTTTTATTAACTTAACAGATGAAAGTGGAAAAATTCAACTTAAAATTGAGAAAAAATTAGTTAAGGGAGATCCTGGTTTAAGCTTTAAACAAATACAAAAACTTCTGGATGTGGGAGACTTTATTAGTGCGGAAGGAATAGGTTGTCGTACTAACCGAGGTGAGTTATCAATTCAGGTAAATAAACTTGAGATTATTTCCAAAGCTATTATTCCTTTTCCTGACTCTTATTATGGTGTAAATGACCCGGAAATTTGTCGTCGTCATCGAGAAATGGATTTGGCTGGAAATGCCGAATCTTTACAGCGTTTTAGAATGCGGAGTAAAATTTTACAAAGTATTCGTACATATCTTTGGGATGCTGGATTTTATGAAATAGAAACACCAGTTTTACAAGCAATTTATGGAGGTGCTGCTGCTCGACCTTTTATTACTCATCATAATGCTTTAGATGTAGATTTATATCTGCGAATTGCTACAGAATTATTTTTAAAACGGGCAATTTGTGGTGGTTTTGAACGGGTATTTGAATTAGGTAGGGTATTTAGAAATGAAGGAATAGATAGTACCCATAATCCTGAATTTACTTCCCTAGAAGTTTATCAAGCTTATGCAGATTATTTTGAAATTTTGGGTTTTGTAGAAGATGTTATTTGTTATTGTATGAACAATGTTTTAGGAGATATAAAAGAGATAGAATATCAAGGACAAATTATTAATTTAGAACGTCAATATGACCATAGTCAAAAATATCCTAATTTCACTGGCAAACATTGGCAAGTTAAAACAATGGTAGAAGCAGTTAAGGATGAAACAGGACTAGATTTTGATAACTTAGAATTGCCAGAAGCTATTAAAGCTGTAGAAAAATTAAACCTAAAATTATCCAAGTTAGAAACACAAAGTTTAGGTTATCTTTTATATGCTGTTTTCGACCAAAAAGTAGAGTCAACTTTAATTCAACCTACTTTTGTAATTGATTTTCCAGTTGAAGTCAGTCCGTTAGCAAAAAGACATCATAGCAAACCAGGTTTTGTCGAAAGATTCGAGTTATTTATTCACGGTACAGAATATTCCAATGGTTTTTCCGAGTTAAACGATCCTCAAGACCAACGCCAACGTTTTGAGGAACAAATTGCCCAGAGAGATGCAGGAGATGATGAAGCGCATCCAATGGATGAAGACTTTATTCAGGCGTTATCCTTGGGGATGCCTAGTTGTGGTGGAATGGGTATTGGAGTTGACCGTGTCGTGATGTTATTGACCAATACTCAAAGTATTCGGGATGCCATTATGTTCCCGACTATGCGATCGACTTTGAAGGATTGAAGAAGGAGTCAGGAGTCAGGAGTCAGGAGTCAGGAGGGAAGAAAGAAGAAAAAGGAAAAAGGAGAAAGGAGAAAGTTTTTTTACCACGCTCTTATCCGGACATGATATTACAGCATATTTCGGGTAAATGGTGAAAACATTGTGGTGCGGGCATCTTGCCCGCTATGGGTGTACCTCATAGAGTCGCAAAGTGCTGTAGATATCTCTGAGAAAAAATGTAGAACAGTTTCAGAACAAATTGTTTACGTTCTTCATATTCGCCATTCTGCTCGGCAATTGCTAGAACCATAATAACTCACCGATCGCTCATTCTCATCCCTAAGAGGCGATCGCCTTGACTTTAAACAGAAGAAGTAACTGCCTTAGCGCTACTAATTTCCTCTCGAATAGACTTATTAATTACATCCCACTAACAACAAGCGATCGTTAATAGATAATTCCTTAGTAAATTTCACTAATTCTTGCCAAGATAAACTCTCCAACTCCGACTCAACATTTCCCATCCCTTGAGGCAACTTTCCTTCCTCCAAAGTCTCTAGTAAATCATTACGAAGTGCCTCCAAAAAACCACAATCATTGCCAATATCTGATGCCTCATCCTCATCTATATTTTCAATTTCCTCCAAACGTTTTTGATAAGCTGCTATTTGATATTCAATTGCCTCAACAATAAATTGTGTTGCTTTATAAGATAAAATCATGTCCGGT
>NZ_JAAHGK010000071.1:0-11399 GCF_010672505.1 Okeania sp. SIO2B9
TTTCATGATTAATTTTTGATTCATAGAGAGCAACAAATTCATTTACTAATATTAATAAAGACTCCCAATCTCCAGCTATTTGATGAACAGTCAATAACAAAATATTCTCTGTTACCGAACGTTTAAATAAACAAGCACGAAATACCCCGCTATTTTCTAAGTTAAAAGGACGTTTGAGCGAGTCAGATAAATGCCCTTCTAATTCCTCGTCGCTCCAAGATGAAGCAGAAATTTGTTCAAAATTAATATCGACATTTTCCTGAATTGTTTGAACTATTTTTCCATCTTGTTCGTAATAGATACTGCGAAGAATAGAGTGACGTTCAATTAATACTTGTAGTGTATCTTTTACACTTTGAATATCCAGAGGTGATTTAATCTGAAATGCTACAGACACTTTGTCTGTTAAACCTGTAGCTTTGAATTTATACAGAAACCAATTTGCTTGCTGTATGTAGGAAGTAGAAATTGATCGTAAAGTAGACAAAATTTGATTCCTCTTTAATTTAGCGAATATTGGCGTTGCTGATTTGAGGTATGATATCAGTTCTGGAGAAGAGCGCTAACAAAAAACTTTCTCTTCTACTACTTTCTTCTTATTTCTTCCCTCCTGAGTCCTGACTCTTGACTCCTAAAAAATTAATATCATACACTAATTCAGCTATGCCTTTAGTCATTTTCCAGCTTGATAGCAGATGTGCTAGAAATAGCCAAATACATTCCAAATAAAATTACAAAGAAACTTACAACAGTCAAAAAATTCAGGCTTTCTGAGAAAATAGCCCAACCTTCCACCGCACTGAGAGCAGGAATAATCAACGCCACTAAGCTACTAAACCCGGCAGATAACTTTTTGAGACAATAAGCCCAAAGTCCCATAGCAAGCATTTGACTAACGAGAGCTTGGGCAATTACTGCAAACCACCCATTTATCGAAGTTGGGAAAAGTTGCTCTTTGGCAATTAGAACAACAGGTAACATAAATAGAAAACTTGTTGTTGTAGACCAAGTCATAATAGTGACAGGGCTTAAATTACTACGGAGTCGCTGAATGACAAGTGGATGTATTCCAAAAAACACTGCTGAGAGCAAAGCTGCTAAACTTCCTAATAGTTCTTGGCTCATCCTCAATGATAACAGTTCTTTTGCTTCTAGTAAAGTTGCTCCAAAAATCGCAACTACCATACCAATCAAAAATCGATTGTCGAAAGTTTGACCTAAAGCTAGCCATCCTCCTAAGACGGTAAATATTGGCACCAGATTATGAATCATACTAGAGTTAGCAATACTCGTTTGATTTAAAGACCAAGCCCAAAGCATTAGACCTACTGATATAAGAACACCATCTATTATTAGTAGCTTTGCCCTATTAACTAGATGGTGCTTTTGTTGTTCGAGTTGAGTTTCTTTATTTCGGTATCGATGGCGTACTGTCAATAAAGTATTTAGCAGCCAAAAGGCAACAGCGGCTATCCAAAAACGATTAAATGCTGTAGCGTTTGGTCCTATTTCCAGTTCGCTCAAACGGATAAAAATGGGTGAAAAAGAGAGACAGATTATGCTAGCTGTTAATGCAACTAAGGAATCTATCGGTAAAAATGAGACAAACTGTAGCTTTAATAATTTTGCTTGAGCATTCATCTTTTTTTTTCTAGGCTAAGTCACATGGGAATGATAATAACGATAAATTAAGGCTGCTGAATAGCCAGTGTCCTAATTAGAACAGGACTTACCCATGAGGTACGAAAAACTAGGACTTGAGATTGCTTCCCTAGACGGAAATACGTTGAGGTGCTTGTCACCCCTTGAGACTCTAATGTTTACTTATCTGTAGGGACGTTGCATGCAATGTCCCTACCCACTCCCCTACTCCCCACTCCCTAACTCCTCTGCTCAATAAAATGAGAAATGGTATTATCAAAATAATATGGGTCGCGCAACCCTGCCTTTTAAGGCGAAATGTTTTTGGAGGCTTGCTCAAATCCCCTACTTCCCCTCCTGGGAGGGGGAGGGGCGAGGGGTGGGTTAACTTCTGACTTTTGACTTCTGACTTCTGACTTCATTAAATCTTTGCTACTTGCTCTGATTTGCTGTACTTAAACAATGAACCACAAGCTACGCGAGTTCTCCCTGCTGCTGCACTCCACAGTTGCAAAGCCACATCTTCTAAACTTTGCCCATCAGCTTGAAGCATCCGAGAAATCATGCTAATTTTGCCGAAAGACCAAAATAATCCTGCTTCAAGCAGATATGGCTCATTGGTTTTTGCGTGTACTCGGAAGTCATACAAGGAGTAATCACGACATCCCAATGCAATATGAGCCTTCTTAGCACTATCGCCAAGTTTCTTGAATAGTTCTGGTGTGACATTCGCTGGACATACTGGCTTCACTTCTGGTTTCTCAGGTTGTTTTCCAGGAGTTCCGTCTGATTTTAGCTCCAACTTATCATGTACAGTTCTAATAGGGTGTTCCTCCGTGACTAAGTACTCTATCATCGGCAAGACGGACAACTTACCTTCATACTCAACCACACCTACACGAAATTCCCTTCCAGGAATATAATCCTCCACTAACAACGTCTCGTCTAGTTTAAACCCAACTTTCAATGCTTCCTCTATTTGAGATTCATCCCACACCAATGTCACACCCAAAGAATTGTCTTCCGAGGTAGGTTTCACTACAAAGGGCGGCTCCATTGTTAATTTATCTCCTCGGCGTAGTTGTTGTGCTTTGGCAACCAGGACATCAGATGCAGAAACAATGCTCCTTGTCTGTGCTTTGTTAGTTGCTAATGCTGTGCAATGGGATGGCGACCCAACCACGGGGATACCAATGATATCCTCAAATAAAGCCCTGAAACTGGTCATTCCAGGAAAGCAGAACATATGGGGAACTACTACATCAATCTGAGGTAGTCGAGGAATCATATCCTGGAGAGACATCTTTTCTGACAAGGAATCTAAGGATGTTCCTAACTGCCAAAGACTGTCAGGATTTACGACTGCATAGTAGCTACTGACACCCACTGGTTGTACTACTTCTTTGGCGTAGATTATTGATAAGTTGTAGTAAAAGTCAGAGACAATGGAACCTGCGAGGTGCAATACTCGTAACATTGGCATTGTCTTTAAGGATGAAGGTTGAGTCTGAGAAATTTTTTCTAATGTCATAATGGCGTTGTTTTGTTTCTATTAAATTAGTTAATTGTGTCCTAAATTTTAACAAAACAAAAAAAGTAGAAAAATTAATTTTTATTAATTTTGACTAGTTTCATATCACGAATATTAAATATATTACCAAAAACTGTAGGACTTTTCTAGGTGATTTTGTATTGAGTCTACTGTGGACTACAGCCAGACAATAACATCCCCTAGCTTCCACTTAAATATTACTGCATTTTTCTATTTTTTTTCCCCAATTATTTAGCCTAATATTCTGTTATTTTACTTTGAAGGTAGTTCTTTTTCATTAGTTTTCAATGTTTTATCTTCATCTGAAAAAAAACTGTAATTTTATCTTAGATGAAGCTAAACTAGTGCCGCTACACGGAAGTTAAAAGTCAAAACTTAAAAGTCAATCATTTTTGATTTGTAATTGTTTTAGGATTTTGTAACTGGTCAGTTATTTCCACCATCCTGCACTAAGGAGATTTTCAATCAAGTTCATAAAATAAAATTAAGGGGTTGCTGAATCAATGAATATTTAGGGAAGTTGACATTCCATGTACTTCCCTTATACCTTCCCTCCAACTCCTGACTCCTGACTCCTGGCAAAAAACTGAATCGCCGACAAATATCCCAAATGCGTTCTATAAATACTGATGATATTAAAGCTTCTAAATCCCCGAGTATTTCGTCTCTGGTTAATAATGAGATGTCATTTATTCTAGCAAAGCTCTCAACTTTTGCCTTCAATAAGAAGGTTCAACTTTCGGTTTGATAGCAGACCTACTAGAGATAGCCAAATACATTCCCAATAAAATTACAAAGAAACTTACCGAAGTCAACAAGCTAAGATTTTCTGAGAAAATTGCCCAACCTTCGACAGCGCTGAGAACAGGAATAAATAACGCAACTAGACTAGTAAGTCCAGCAGATAACCTTTTGAGAGAATAAGCCAAAAGTCCTATACCTAACATTTGAGCAACAACGGCTTGAGCAATAACTGAAAACCAACCAGTGAAAGAACTTGGAAAAAGTTGCTCTTCAACAATTAGAGCAAAAGGCAATAATAATAGAGAGCTAGTTGCCGAAGACCAAGTCATAATCGTGATTGGGTTGATATGAGATCGGAGTTGCTCAACTATCAGTGGGTGTATGCCAAAAAATACTGCTGAAAGTAATGCTGCCAAATCTCCTAGTAGTTGTTGGCTGACTCTTAGTGATAAAAGGTCATTCATTTCTAATAATGCAGATCCAGCGAGCGCCACAAACATACCTAGCAGAAATCGATGGTCAAAGGTTTGACTTAAAGCTAGCCACCCTCCTAAAACAGTAAATATGGGAACCAGATTATGCATCATGCTAGCGTTGGCAATGCTTGTCTGAGTCAAAGACCAAGCCCAAAATGTTAGACCCATCGAGAGAATAACCCCATCTGCTATCATCAGTAGCTTGGCTCTGTGAAGTAGATGGGGTTTTTGTTGATCTGATTGGATTTCCTTTTGGGTTTCCTTTTTTCGTTCTCGGTGGCGCACAGCCAAAAATCGACTCACTAACCCAAAGGCAACAGTCGCAATCCACAAGCGATTAAATATTGCGGCATTGGGACCGATTTCATATTCGCTCAAACGGATGAAAATTGGTGATAAAGATAGACATATCGTCCCACCCATTAATGCAGCTAAACAGTCTATCGGTAATGATAAGAATAATTGTAATCGTGATACTTTATTTGGAGCATCCATCTTTTTCCGTCTCGATCAAACTGATACAAAGTAGTACAATTTTTTTATTTACTCAACTCTCTAGAGTCGGTCAAAAAATAAACAATTCCATAAACAATAAAGCCTGTAGCCATACCGGGAAGTACTTCATAAATAGCACTAGATAACCCAAGTCCTAAATTCCAGGCTATGGAAACAATAATACCAATAATCATCATGGCGATCGCTACTGGCACACTTATAGGTTTTTGCCAAACCCGCAATACCAATAATGGGCCTAAACCACAAGCTAAAATTGACCAAGAGAAAATTACTAAAGCGAATACGTTATTGTCTCCTGTTAGGGCAATTACTAATACAATAGCTGTGACAACTAACGTGGCAATTTTAGCCATTCTATAAGAATTAGCTGTATTAGGAATCAAGTCTTGACTCAATGCAGCCGAACAAGATAGAATCTGAGAGTCTGCTGTGGAAATTGCTGCTGAAAATAATCCTGCTAACATTAACCCCACCATCACTGCTGGTAAAAGTTCCATAGATAGATAAGGTAATGCCAATTCTGGGTCACTTGATGTGATTAAATCTGGCAACAATGCTCTTGCAGTTAACCCAACACCGAAGGCTGTGGCAGAGTTTATTTGACCGCAGACAAATTTGATGTTTCGAGCAAAAGCCACATTCTCTGCGGAGTCAATTGCCATTGCTCGTACTAATATATGAGGCTGACCGACAGCGCCAAATCCTGCCACTATCCATCCCAAAAAGTAAGGGAAAAATCCCCAAGGCAGATTAGCGGGAATCAAATTTGTTAAGGTGGGGTCAATTGCATTGAGTTTTGTCCAAAGTTCTCCAAACCCACCACAGTTAATCAAACCGACTATACACAGAACTAATAAGGAGCCAATCATCAAAATTGCCTGCACTGAATCAGTCCATATAGAAGCACGAATGCCTCCTGAAAAACAGTATATAACGACAATTACAGCTCCAATGATAACTCCTAATTGATAGTTCCAGCCAAATATTGCATTTAGTCCTTTGCTTGCTGCTACCAGTTGAGCTGAAGCATAAGTACCGAGAAAAGCAATAGTAATTAAGGCTGAAATTATTGTAATCAAGCGCCCGTTATTTTTTCCTGACCTTAGATTTTCTTGACCGAGGAATGAGGAAACTGTATCTGAATTTGTTTGTTGAGAGACTAACCTCAACTTTTTGAATATCAACCACCAAGCAATATAGTCTCCTATTGCCCAAGCAACAGGTATCCAAATGGAAGCAACTCCTACTTTGTAGGTAAAGCCAATTACTCCAATGAATAAATATCCACTCTGACCTGTTGCCATTGCTGATAAAGCTGTCAACCAGGGATTAACATTTCTACTAGCAAGTAGGTAATCATTTGTTGTGTTTTGTTTTTGGGTTGCGGAGTAAATGCCTACTACTGTAAATGAAAGTAAAAAGGCAATAAATGTTATCGCAATCCAAATTTGTTGATCCATAAAAATTGATGATTTAACCTTAGTAGAAATCTGTTTTTTCTTTCTTAATTTCTGGTAAGCATTTAGCTGCCAGCTATCAGATCTCAGCTTCATTTAAAGCAAGCTAGTCCTTCTTGTACTTCAATTCTCTTGTTGAAAATGTAGTAGAAGTTAAACAAATGCTTGCTTCATTTATTCATTCATTAAAGAAAATGAGAGCTAAACGCTTACGGTTTCTGAGCTTACATTCTACAGAAATCCAATTTGTTAATCTCCGCCCAATTCTACTAATTTCCCAATATTAAAATCAATTCTTACCCACCCCTTTAATTTTTGCAGATTACCTAACAAAAGTAAAGGAATTTGCCAATGGTGTACCATCAAAAATGGTAAGGGGTCATTTATTTGAAAAATACCATCTGTTCCTTGAAAAATTCTGTTAATCCAAGTTTTTAATTGTCCCAAAGATCTAATTCCTGTCAGTCGCCATAATTCATGGTAAGTCCAATAAGTAGGTTTACTATTTGGCAGTGGTATTAGTGAGGCTTCATTTTCATCTTTACTATCTTTCAAATAAGCATCTGCTACTCCTGGATGGTCGTAAAATGTTGTAATAGCTGAGTGAGTTCTAGGATTACATTCTATGGGATAAACTCGACCATCTTCTGTTTGAATAAAGTCAAAGGATATTTGCCCAGTAATATTTAATTCTCTGACAAATTTTTCTACCCATTGATAGATTTGAGGTCTATCTACATGATGATAATTGACTTGAAATTCTGATGATTCGCAACAACAATAGAGTCTAACTTTACCCTTTCTGACAGTGCTATGGGTACAATATTCTTTGCCTTTCACAAATTCTTGCATAATCCAGGGTCTCTGTTCGCTAATCGGCAAACTATTGACAAATTCCTCCATTTCTGCTTTTGAATTCATGGGCAGTTTTGTCATATCTAAACGACGCACTGAATCGTAAGGGATACTTTTGAGAATATATTTACTCCCATCAGTAGCAAAGTCAAAATTGAGAACTTGTTCAGGATTTGTAATTAAAAATGATTTTGGTACAGATAAACCAAAACTTTTAGCTTTTTCAATAAATGTAAATTTATTATCTAATAGTTGCGTAATTTCAGCGTCAAAATGCAATACTTCACAATGTTCCGATATAAGTGGTTTTGCTAAAGATTCATAGTAGCTTCCTGCCGGACTAGAAACTGGAATAAATACATCTATCTTTTCTTTTTTAATAATCTCTAATAATCCTTGAGAATAGCCTTCCCAATCTTTTTGGGGAAAGGGTAATGTGTAGAAACCTGTAACAGCATTAGAAAATCTATTTCCTGATAACCAATATTTATTTGCTTCTAGCAGAAAAACTTTGTGCCCTGCGGCATGGAATGAACGGGCAAGTTGCAAACATTTTGTCATTTTTGCACCCGTAATTAGGATGTTTTTTGGGTTTTCAGCTACTACTTTTTTTTGAAAAGGTTGACTGATAAAATTCCATAGCAGCGATGGTATTACTTTCAGGAAATTGAAAGGTAAAACAATTAATAATAAAATTAGAGTGCCGAGATTTTGGAAAAGTGCATAAGCACGTCCTTGAACAAATAAAATTAGTGCCATGTTATTATTTATAATCAGGAAAAAAGTGTTAAGTTTTTGAGAATAAAAATTTAGCTGTAGAGGTAGGTCTAAGTATTAGCTTTTCTGTAGAGGATTATTATTTTTATCCACTAAAATAACTTGAGGACGATGTAGAAGTGCTTCTTCTGGTGTCATTTGAGCATAAGCGATGACTATTATCTCGTCCCCAACAGCATTTATTCGGGCTGCTGGACCGTTGAGACAGACAATACGACTACCCCATTCCCCTGGAATAGTGTAGGTTTCTAGCCGTGAACCGTTATTGACATTAACTACTTGTACTTTTTCATAAGCTAAGATACTGGCAGTTTTTAGTAGTTCTTCATCAATGGTAATTGAACCCTCATAATATAGTTGTGCTTCAGTTACTTTGAGTCGATGCAGTTTACTCTTAAAAATTGTCAGTAGCATTTGATTATAATTATTTATATCGGTAACACCTATGATGTTATATCATGTCAGGTAGCATCGGTATTGTATAGCAAGGGTAGGGAACAGGGAACAGGCAAGAATACTTAAGAGCAAGAAAAAAACTTAAATTCCCTGTAGATATTCACCTTTGGGTTTACACTAATGATACCAGCTGACATGATGTTACCGAATATTCAGGAGTTATATCCAATTATTTATTGGGTTAATAATATCCTCAAACCATAACTACTTTCGTTTAATAATAGTTACCCCATCTCGTAAAGGTAGCAAAACTTGTTCTACTCTGGTATCTTCTGCAACAAAACGGTTAAATTTAGCGATCGCTTCTCCATTAGCAGCACGCTTTTCTGATGGCAGATAAGGTTGTCCTTGCAATAAAGTATTATCAACACAAATAAATCCATTTGGTGCTAATAAACTTGTATCTAAGAGAATTCTGAAATATTCTATATACTCTTTTTTATCGGCATCAATAAACACTAAATCAAAAGTTTCTCCGGCATCTGCCAACTTTTGCATAGTTTCCAAAGCTGGTGCAACTTCGACTGATATTTTCTTCCCAGCGGGAGACTTTTCAAAACAAGCTTTAGCAAAGTCAGCTACATATTGATCGACTTCACAAGCAACTTCAAGTCCATCTTCTGGCAGCGCTTCTGCCATTGCCAATGCGGAATACCCGGTAAACATTCCTATTTCTAGGATACGTTTCGCCCCAGTCATGTGAACGAACATTTTGAGAATTTGCCCCTCAATATGCCCAGATAACATTTCCTGTTCTAACTGGCGCACTGTTTCGCCATCAGAAAATCGTAAATTCCAGGGTTCCCGGCGAGTCTTTTCTGCTAATGCTGCCAAAGCATCTGACTCCTGGGTAGTATTTTTTTCAATGTAGGGGTCAAGACCTTCTGCTAATTGGTAAGCATCTTTAATAGCCTCAGCAAGTTGGGCAGGTATTTCTACGGTTTCTGCCATCTTGACAGTTTTTTCAAGTTTTTCTACTAAAATACCCAATGGTGTAACTGGTCTGGCAGTGTTTGTATTTACAGTTTCTGTATTTACAACGGTTATCATATTTCTATTCCATTACTATTGGATAAGTAGAATGGGCAAATACTAAATCATCTATAGCATACGAAAACTAAGTTTTAGCCTAAGCATTACAAGGCTTTGAGATTAATTATCGCAGAGGTCTAATGAAAATTTTGCAGTCTTTGCCCACTATTGTTCTTTTTTTCAAAAGGGAGCAGGGAGGAATTTCTTGTTTTCTCCACCCCACATCACAACTTCTATTTATTTTACTCCAAACCAAGATCACTTAAATACATTTGTTCGCCTTTTCCTTCATTTGGCACAGAGGTACAAAAATTCTTATGTTCCTCCACAGCAGATATTAATAAGTCTGAGGGAACTTCTCCAGCAAAACTACAACTACCAATACCTGTAGGTAAAGGTGCCCATAACCCACTACTACCGCGCTTGCGACGCATATTTTTCTGTCCTTGAATCATCAAATCACTGTCTTCGAGGATAGGATGATAAACTGATAAACCAAGAGAAGAACATAGTGCAACTATTCTGTCGCGATCGCCTTTTTCTAACCAACCCATTTCCATTGCTAAGGTTGCTCCAAAAGCCATACCAATAGTAACAGCATGACCGTGCATCAATTTGACTGCCGGCTCAAATTTGGGACTCCAGGTGTGACCGTAGGCGTGGGGTCTGTCTTGATAGGTCTCGAACATATTTGTTCCCTCATGCTTCATGTAGGAATACAATGCTCGATAAATTACTTCATCAGCTACCTGGGTCAGTTCCTCATCCGCATCAAAGTTAGCAAAATGGGTTTCAATTAACCGTGGGCCGTATTCTTCTAGTAAATCAAATAGCACTGGGTCATCAGTTACTGCCATTTTGATAATTTCTGCCATCCCATTGCGGATATGACCTTTTGCCAGAGTACGGAATAAGCTACGGTCTACTATTGTGATAACTGGGGGATGATATGCACCGATACTATTTTTAAATAGCTGACCATTTGTGCAGGTACGAGGAGATGGTCCAGCATCAATAGCTGCAACTATAGAACTTCCGATCATCACATAAGGTGTTCGTCGGTGCTGCAAAGCACAGGCCAAACCTGCCACATCGCTGAGTACGCCACCTCCAATGATTAGTACAGGTTCGTTGCGGGATACATCACAGCCATCTTTACCTAAGAATTGGAGTATGCGCTGAACTGTTTCTGGAGTTTTGTCTGATTCCCATGCACGACATACTAGAGTTTCTAGGGGAATCTCATTGTGCTTAAAATAAGCTTTCAGTGATTCTCCATAAAGTTCATCGACCGTTTGATCGACAACTGCTACACAACGACCACGACTTTTGTAGATTTCTGCCAACACTGGGTTAGATGGGTTTAGTACTCCATATACCAACTTTACTTCTGACTTGAGAGTAAAGGTTGCAGAAATCTCAAATGAGCGACCGTCTTCTACCGCTTTAATTTCTCCACGACCATCGTACCACTCTGAGGTTCGGTACTTCTTTGCATGATCGCGTCGAATACTGGGGTCAAATGTGAAGTCTGGCTTGCTAATTTCTTCGGTTAATGCTGTAGGGGGTAATATTGTGTTGGTCATAATTTTAGTTAGTTAATGGTTTGCTCCGAAATTTTACTTCTTAATAACACACAATCGAAGTTTTTGGTTAAACTTAAAGTCAGTTTATCAGCACATTATTATAGTACACGAATTCAGTGGTTTTTAGGGATATTACTACTTGCTGAGAGCAGTTTTTTTTCATTAATGCTAATTCAACAACTAATATTTAACGATTAATCATTAGTAATCACCTTTTCTTCAAAAGAATATGACTGACTAATACCACTATCATCAAATCTTGCTACAGTAGTTTATTTTCCTGGTGAAAATATGGATCTTAATACTG
>NZ_JAAHGK010000710.1:0-4035 GCF_010672505.1 Okeania sp. SIO2B9
TCTGTTGCCTGTTGCCTAAAAGCGATAAATTTTTGGCTTTATTCAAAATTGAGATGCACCCTTATATTGAACGCTTTAATCATACTCTTCGTCAGTGAATTTCCCATCTTTTTAGGAAGACTTTATCCTTTAAAAAAAAATTGGAAAATCATTTAATCTCTATATGAAATTTAATACATTATACCAATTCCCAAAAATAATGCTATAGTTTATATGCGAATTCAGTTATTAAGTGATAATAATGCTTCAGTAATGTTTGCATGCGATTATCGGTATTAAAGCAAAATATCTTATTTCTTTTCGCCCTACTCCCTACTCTCAAGGATATTTAACAATAATGCGTTAAAAATGGTATTATTCTGATGCAATGCCCGCCCCAATTTTAGAATATTGCTACATATTTACCGAGAAATTGTGGGTATGCGCCTCCCCTTTTAAGGGAATAAAAAAAAGAGAATATTTCTTATTTAAAGCCTCCTGATTGCAGAGATACTGATAACTGATAACTGTTAACTGATAACTGAAATTACCACGTTGGGAATAGTTCTAATATTCTTGATATTTAACCACTTTTGAACTGCCAAAACTTTTGATACATAGCAGTCGAAAGAAAGGTTAAGGCTTATCAAAAGCTGAAAATTCAGACAAAGTAAGATTTTTCCTTTTTCCTTTTTATCTCTTCCTTCTTACTTCTTCTAATCAGTTATGATAAGATACCATAACTATATCCAGTTCTACAAACCTACCATTTCATAAATTTTGAGGGTGTTTGAGCTATTACCAATTATCCATTACCCATGAATGAATAAAATGCCTAATTCAAATTTTCAACCTTTAGATAATTATTCAGTTGAGTCAGAAGAAAATAAAAACGACCAAAATGACGAAATGGAAGTTATAGAATCTTATAATCCTGAAACTAAGGTAATGCTGGAGCGGTTTATTTTAGTATTAATAGCAATTGGATTAATCGTAGGAGCAATTTTATCGGTTGGAGTTGTTTATATTCTTGATAAAACTGGATTTACAACTCCCCCCAGTCAACAACCAATAAATCTAGGAAACTAAAAAGCGACTGCTCTATCTCAATTCTATCTCAATTATTATCTATCTAGATGGCAAACATATTAGTGAGTAGATAAAAACTACCTGAGTAGTTATTTTTTTGTATTTACCTATGTGATAATATCTAATAATCTAATAATATTTAGGGATTTAATTATGACAGATTCTCAACAAGTTCCTGTAGATGAAAAATTTGTGCCTTTTCTTCAGAAAGTTCAAACTCAGGCAGGATTACCAGATATTTACGATGCCAGAGATATTAGTGTTATTGTCTTTCGTACAATGCGAGATTTAATGACAACAGAAGCATCTAATCAGGTAGCTTCAGATTTAAATTCTGGTAGTGAAAAACCAGACCCAGATGAAATAGCAGAACTTTGGAAAGATAATAATCCACTTGTTGCTTTTCTGAGTAAAATTCGACCACCACTTACATTTGATGGTGATACTTTTATTTTCCGAGTGAATCAAGAATCAGGTGTTCCTAAAGGAATAGCACCGGAAACTGTAATTAAAGCTGTTTTTTCTGCGACAAAGGAAGAACTTTCTCCAGAAAGAATTCAAGAAATAGCTAATTTCATGCCAGATAAAGTTAAGGTTATGTGGAACGAAGCTTAGGAGATTAATATTTTTTCCACTCTTTAAAATAACTAGGTTTGTTAGTGCAGTATTTTTTAGGAAAGGAGGAATAAAGAAGGAATAGAAAAGATTTTTTTTAATTTTCAGCACTGCTATAGCTATCCTAGATAGAATATGAACATTAGCTATATATCAAGAGAATTAACCCTCAGTATTTAGATAACTAAAATTTGTTCAAAATCTATTTAGGACAGCTATATATCATCATCTTCAGTTCGCAAAGATTTGCTGATAATTTTAATTAACTTCTTTCTAGCTTTCATCCTTCTTCCTAATCTTTAATCATCGTAAATACAAGGATTAAATTTAATCTTATACTCGATCAAAACAAAATCCTGCTAATCACAAAAACTACCCTTTCCATAAAATAATTTTTGAGATTTTGACTCAGTTAGCCTCCTACGGAGGAACTGTGTTAAAATTCGAAGAATGCGGGTTTCATACCTGTCACAAAGGCGCACCACTAATTTCCTTAAATAAGCGTAGAGGTCTTATACCAATTTGAAAAAAGAATGCTACAAAAAAAAAGCTGAAAATCATGCTTAAAAATAACTTCTCCAATCCGATAAACTACCTATTTCAATATTTACAATATCTGCGAGTGAGAAAATTTTAGACTTAAGGCCAAAAATATAGATTAAGCGGTTGTTTTGCTGGCGCACAACTGCGTTAACGCTGCGCGACATCTTTGCGGAGCATGGCCTAGGAAAAAGTGGAGCTTCCCGAGGGGTAGGATAGCTTTGATAGCGCACAACTACGTTAACGCGTCAGCGTCCTGTAGGGAATGGTCTCCTCCCCATATCCAATCCACCAAGAGAGACGCAACTACATTTTCTGAATTTAGTATTAAAGCAAATGTTAAAAATCTGGATAAAACAATGACATTTTTATTTTTTATCTATCCCAGATTGAATATTAAAAAACTTACTCTCACTCTCCAAAAAATTGGCGGATAAAATTGTATAAATTTTAGGATTATCAGGGCAGTCATGCAAAATTAAAAAAAGGTGCTAATATTCAAAAATAAATAATGATTAATTATTTATTTTGAAAAGAACAAGATTTACTAAAAGAATTTTTTTATATTGTAGGGCGACAGCTAGTGACAAAGTAAAAGAGAAGTTTTAAACCTTAAATTATTGACAAAATTACCTGCCAAACTATTAAATAATTTGCTTTTATGCCGACTCCTGACTCTCTAACTTAAACCACAGATACTTATATATCCTCGCCTATTTCTTAATTATTTCTCAGGTTAGACTCAGTTTATCTAGATTTAATTATAAATGTCTGTAATTAATAATTAAATTAAAAAATCTATAAATTGAATTTTATCAAACATCACTATTTTATGACATTTGCTATTACTGTTATATTTGAGTGTAGGAATAACTAATGATTGTTTTCCTAACTCTAAACCAACTATTGAATCAAATACTAATACCAATTTGATAAATGTTTGCTACAAATAGCTAGGCTATTTATTAGGAGTCAACCCACCCGCGCGCCCCTCCCAGGAGGGGAAGTCAGGAGTCAGGAGTCATAATGAATGGCTTTAATACCATTTTTAGAGTGTAAATTATCTTTTTTGTCAAAGGAACATTTACTGTAAAATATTTTTATCGCACTTATTATTCGTAACATTCTTTTTTCAAATTGGTATAATACAAGTGGAGCGATCGCCCAAAACTCTGACCCTAGTAAAAATCTCTGTACTGGTAAAAATTCTTAAACAAACATCTACAAAAAAAATAGAATAGCTATCTGTAGCACTGACCTCATAACCTACTTTAGTCAAAGTTAATTAGTGCGAGGAAGCGGTAAATACAATTGTTAATGAAAAACTTGATTTAAACTATAGTAAAGGAGTACAAAAGTTATTGAAAAAATAGATGCCTAGCCATTTTAGAAAAGTGGTAATTAATTATTAAAATTAATATCATTAATCAAAATATAATGATGAAAAAAATCATAAAAATGTAAATATCAAATTTACTTCAATCAATACTTATCTGTAAAAAAAATAGATCACAATTTTTTAAACTCCTTATTATTAAATAATAACAATGATTCAGACAGCTTTTACACCTTTCAAAACCAAACTTGATAAAACCTTAACTAAGAAAAAAATTACTGTTTTACAAATTAACCTTGGCAAACGTTGTAATCTTGCCTGTACCCATTGTCATGTTGAAGCGAGTCCGAAACGAACAGAAGAACTTTCCCCAGAAATTTGTGAACAATTAATTGAACTAATTAATAGATTTCCTCAAATTCAAACAGTTGACTTGACTGGCGGTGCACCGGAAATGAATTATGGTTTTAAACAAT
>NZ_JAAHGK010000711.1:0-4032 GCF_010672505.1 Okeania sp. SIO2B9
TCTTCTGAGTAATAGTGATTTAAACTTTTCCCAAGCGTTAAAATTGCCAATATTTGAAATAGAAGGAAAGCAACTACTCAAAAGAGTTACATTAATTGCACAAGCAGGAAAAATTCTCAAAGTTTTCTATCCAGTATTCCCGCCTGATAGAAATCCTGATGATGTAATTGATTGGTTACGAAATAATCTCGTGTAATAGTTAGTCAATAATCAGCTTAACAGTCATAGCAATTACATATTTTAAAAGCTCATTATTTATGCCCAAAACGAATTTAATATTTAAGAAAGATAGAATATTTGATTATAGATTTTCACCCTAGTTATATTATTTTTGGATAATGAGTTATATCATGTTCCCCCTCCGGGGGAGCTACGCTAACGGTTGAATACTTATAAATAACTTAGTGAGGAGTCAGGACTCAGGACTCAGAAGTCAGGAGGGAAGAAAAAAGGAAGGTAGAAAAGTAAAAACAATTTCAGTATTTCTTCGGTACTGTCAGTTCTTAAATTTTATTTATAACTGACACGTCCGAAGATGGTATTATAGCACTACGCATTAAGATGAGGACAGCTAAGAAACTTCAAAACATTACAGTTAAAAGTTTTGACTCTAGCTGATAGCTGTTTGTGTAGCATTCCGTAGGAAATGCTTATAGCTATATAATAAAATTTCTCTCTATAGTTTTGTTCTATCCCTTTAAATACTTGTCTTAGGGCTAAAGCCAAACTACAAACATAATATTAGACACTATGCTACCTCAATTTACTGCTGATTTTTTCAGATTTCAAAAAACTCTAAAAAATGCCCAATTGTCTGATTAAATTTTTCTGGATCTACCAAAAATGCCCAATGATTTCCCGGAACTTTTTCCATTTTTAAATTCCTTAAATATTTCCGATAAGGCTTAATTTGCAACTCACTTCTATTTACACCTTTTTCCGGTTGAATAAATAAGGTAGGCACATCAATATATTCTGTTAAACCAGACACCTGCATCACCTCTTCAAATATTTCATCCCGCGCCGGAATCACAAATTTACTTCCCCACTTACCATCAGCTTTTTCCTCCATACTTTCCTGAAAAACCATCTGTTGAAATTCGCTCCAACCTGCATATTTTCCTAACTTCTTTGCCTGAGCTTCTGCCTCAGCAAAACTATCAAATGGACCCATGCCTTTGAGGGTTTCTAAAGTCCGATAAAGAATAGGAAAAGTAACTTTAATTAATCCTGGCATTTTGCCAATAAAAATTGGGTCTATCAAAATCATACTTTTAAATATTTCTGAATTTTGTCTTGCCCAAATACAAGCTAATTTTCCTGTCCAAGAATGACCTAAAATATGAGCATCAGACCAGTTTAAATGCTCCATGAGCGCTTCTAAATCAGTAATTGTTTTCTCAAAAGTATACCCACTTTCTGGTTTTCCACTTTCTCCATGACCGCGCATATCTGGCGCAACAATATGATATTTATCCGCTAAATACTCTCCTAAACTTGACCAAACTAAAGCCACATCTGCCAAACCATGTAATAGCAAAAGTGGCTGTTTTTTCTCTTGACTTTCCTCTGACTGCCACTCCAAGTAAGAAAGTTGAATATCAGGTAAATTTAAAGTTTTGCGAGTATAAACCATAATTAAAAGTGTTTCTCAAGTTACTGTAGCTAGCTTTGGCTTTTTATTTTATCTTCCGAAGCAATCTCAATCTTACTTAGTAATTACACTTTAAACAAACGGAGTAGAGTCAACCATCACCTACAACATAATTTTTCATTTTATGAAGCACCAGAAAGCCGAATCAAAAAAAGAGCTTGCATCCTCAAATCAAACTTGATAGTATAGTGTTGGTGGGTCGGTTTCGCCCCTACGCATGATGTTTTATTCAACATAAATTGACAGCTAGGCGATCGCCAATCTCCAGAAAAACCACCCCAGGGTTAACGAAGTCAGAACTCAGAAGTCAGTAGGGGGGGGAACGGCCGTTCCCCCCCTACAGAAGTTATTTTTGTAACGGGGATTTGAGAAAAGCTCCAAAAATATTTCGCCGATCAAGGCGGGGTTGCGCGACCCATATTATTTTAATCAAAAATAATCATTTTATTGAGCACCAAAAAAAGTCGGCGGGGAATCAAAAATGAGCTTGCATCCCCAAACAAATTTTGATAGTATAATGCTAGTGGGTGGAACTCACCCCTACACATGATGTTTTATTCAACATAAAAACCCTAGAACAAAGAAATTAATATTTATTTACCCTACAACTTCAAACATCAGAAAAAAACAATATTAAACCATGAATAGTTCCGAACAAACCTCTTGGAATAACATCATCGAAGCCTTCCGCCAAATCTGGGGATATGATAATTTTCGACCACCACAAGGAGAAATAATTAGTTGCTTATTAAAAGGAAAAGACGCCTTAATAATCATGCCAACTGGAGGAGGAAAATCAATCTGTTTTCAACTACCAGCTCTACTAAAAACAGGCTTAACTTTAGTAATATCCCCCTTAGTTGCCCTGATGGAAAATCAAGTTCAAGAATTGCGCGATCGCTCACTTCCTGCCTCTCTTCTCCATAGTCAAATTCCCAATTCCCAAAAACAAAAAACCCTTCAAGCATTACAACAAAAAAAACTAAGATTACTTTATCTTTCCCCAGAAACATTATTTAATCAAAAAGTTTGGAATTTGCTCTGCCAACCCCAGATAAAAATCAACGGTTTAATATTAGATGAAGCTCATTGTCTAGTACAGTGGGGAGAAACTTTTCGTCCTGCTTATCGTCGTTTAGGAGCAGTACGTTCAGCACTAATTAAATCTAAAGCTCCAAGTACTAAAATTGCTATTGCCGCCTTTACCGCCACTGCCGACCCCCAAGCCCAAAATATTATCAAAAAAACTTTACAACTGCAAAACCCACAAGCATTTTTACTTAGCCCCTACCGAAATAACTTATATTTAAAAATTCAAAAAATTTGTACTCCTAGAAGTCGCCGTCAACAGTTATTTAAGTTTATCAAAACCAGAGAAAAACAGGCAGGTTTAATTTACGTTAGAACCAGAAAAGACAGTGAAAACTTAGCAGAAATATTACGACAAAAAAATTATAAAACTATAGCTTATCACGCAGGTTTAAGTGCAGAAGAAAGACGAAATATAGAGAAAGCTTGGATAGGTGGAGAAATAAATTTTGTGGTCTGTACATCTGCCTTTGGTATGGGAATAAATAAACCAGATGTGCGGTGGGTAATACATTTTCAAGCACCATCACTTTTGTCTGAATATATTCAAGAAGTCGGTAGAGGAGGTAGAGATGGGAAACCTGCCGAAGCTTTAACATTAGTCAGCGAACCTACTGGTTGGTTAGACCCAGAGGATAAGCAAAGACAAAAATTTCTAGTGGATAAGTTGCGATCGCAACATCAAACAGCCCAAAAATTAATCAAACAACTGCCAACTACAGGAAATATTGATACTGTAACAGATGAATTTCCTGATGCAGCGATCGCCCTCTCTATCTTGCACTCTTCTGGAAAACTGAGATGGCGCGATCCCTTTAACTATATTATGAATAAATCTGCTACTGGCAAAACAGCATCCTTAGATTACAATTCCGGTATTCAGGAAACAAATAGATATTTCACCACTAGCAAATGTCGATGGCAGTTTTTACTACAAGCATTTGGCTTTTCTAAGGAAGCTCAGAATATGCGTTGCGGTCACTGCGATAACTGTATTAGAAAAGGAAGAGGAAAAATATTCAACAATTGATAATTAGGGTTTGCTGAAAAAGTCTTTTAGTAGGAGACAGGAGACAGGAGACATGGCTTGGGAGCGAGGAGGTAGGAGCTAAGTTTTGTCCCAAGATTGTTCTCCCCAACTCTTGCACAAAATGCTAGTTTTTTCAGCTTTAAGGAATACAGTCATCGGTTATCGTCTCAGCCCCATCGGAAACGCTGAAATCATGCGTCAAGCGGGCTTGGAGCCGGGAGATATCTTGCAATCGGTCAATGGCGTCTCGGTCACGGAG
>NZ_JAAHGK010000712.1:0-4015 GCF_010672505.1 Okeania sp. SIO2B9
GAAAAATTTTTATATAGTCTTGTTATGGAATAAGTTGAGATACTAACTTATATTCTCTTTCTACTAGAGGATGGCCCATATATATTGTGGCTTTTCCATCTTCACATGTCCCATCCTCGCCTACTAAAACACCTGCTTTGGCAGCCCAACGTAATTTCCATTTACCTGTTTCATTGTTGATTTTAATATCGAAGTTTACAGGATCGTGATTTTTCTTATTAGGAAAATTATTATCTTTTGATAATAATGGAACTTCAAGATTTATGTCTACTGGAAATGAATGCTCAAGAAGAGTTGCATTTCCTTCTACTTCTGTTGTTCCATCTGCTTTACTTCTATCTATGACTTGACGAATTTCAACTTTTCCAACCTCTATATGGTCTTTCTTTATAGGTCTATATTTGAATTCAATTCTTTTTCCTTCTTGGAATAGATTTTTGCAATATTTATTTTTACAACTATTTTGTGCTATTCCTAAAGAGCATCTAATTTCTGGAACGAAAATGGCTACAAGTATACCAGTTACAGGAATAGCTATACCTATTAAAAAAACATTTATTCTTTTGTTCCAATTCTTTTGTTCAGAATTACTCATAGATTTTATTATAAGTCAAGGGTAAAATATAGTATTTATCAATATTTGGATGATATAAATACTATTCTAATTCTACTTTCCCTGCTATAAATTTGCCTATTTTTTTCAAACAAAATCTAAAATTGTTTTAGAGGGTAAAGTTATGAAGTTTAGTCTTTATTGAAATTTTAATTGAGGAGACAATTTCTGGTAATTTAGTTAGTTTTCCTACTGATACTGTACCAGCACTGTCAGCTTTATTAACTGGAGCTGATTTAATTTTTCCAGGAAAGGGTCGCAATTAAGATAAAGCTTTAATTTTTATGAGGGCAACTGGTTGAAATAATTTAATTTGAAGGTCAATTCATTTTATGAAGCTCCCTGAATTGAGGTTTTTTTCTGCCAGAAATGCTAAAATTGCCTATAATTTTTGGAGAAATTAAAAAATGAAAAATGAAATCAAATAATCAGTTTAGTATCTATTGAGATTCTAATTGAGGAGGCCATATCTGGTAATTTAGTTAGCTTCCTTACTGATATTGTACCATCACTGGCAGCTCGACCTGACAAAGGAGATTTAATTTTTCTAGTGAAGGGTCGCAGTCAAGATCAACCTTGAATTTTAATCAGGGCAACTGGTTGGAATAATTTAATTTGAGGCTCAATTCATTTTCTTAAGCTCCCTGGGTTGAGAGTTTTTTCTGCCAGAAATGCTAAAATTGCCTATAATTTTTCAAAAAATTAAAAAACAAAAAACAAAAAATGAGCTTAGTATCTATTGAGACTCTCATTAAAGGGGCTATCTCTGGTAATTTAGTTAGCTTTCCTACTGATACTGTACCAGCATTAGCGGCTCTGCCTCAAAAAGCAGATTTAATTTTTCAAGCAAAACGTCGTAGTCCAGATAAACCTTTGATTTTGATGGGGGCAACTCCCGCATCTTTGTGGCCTTATGTTCGAGGAAGTGATGAAGAGTTGCAGTTATGGCAAGAGGTTGCTCAGAAGTATTGGCCTGGACCTTTAACTTTGGTGCTGCCAGCTTCGGAAATGGTTCCTAGAGAAATGAACCCTTTTGACCCAACTACCATTGGAATCAGGATACCTAATTGTGATATTGCTAGGGAAATTATGACTCAAACTGGGCCTTTGGCTACTACAAGTGCTAATTTCTCAGGTCAACCTCCCCTGGGTCGAATGGCTGAAATTAATGCTCAATTTCCAGATGTTTTAGTATTGTCCCACGAACAGGAGATAATCTTGGCTTCTGGAGTGCCTTCTACTGTTGCTAAGTGGAACGAAATTAGTTGTTGGGAAATCCTGCGTCAGGGAGCGGTCAAGTTAAAATTTTAAGGGTACGGTTATATTTTTTAATATTTTTATTCCCATGGGATGGAACGATTTTTTATTCTTGGCATTAGGATTAGGGTTTGGACTAATAGGCGGCAGATTATGGTTGAGGCAAAAAACTGAGAACTTGTCAACACCTTCTGTGGTGTCATCACCTGAAGTATCTAATTTAGAGGAAGTAGAAGGTGTTTTAGAACAGCTGAAACAGACTCAACTTGCATACCAGATGGCATCGGAAATGAGTAAGTTTAAGGCTGGTTTTTTGGCTCGAACTTCTCATGAGTTGCGATCGCCGATGAATAGTATGATTAGTACGCTACAGTTAATTATTTTTGATTTAGCTGATAACCCGGAAGAGGAACGTGAATTTGCTAACCAAGCGTATAATTCTGCGTTAAAAACTTTGGGACTACTTGATCGAATTATTGATGTAGCTAAAACCGAGCATGGTACTGAAAAACTTAAAATAGAACCGCTTCAGCTTAGTAAAGTGTTAGAGGCGGTGGATGATTTAACTTGTTTACAAGCTGCTAACCGTAGTATTCGTTTGAAGATATTACCTCCAGACCCTAATATTTATGTTTTGGCGGATGAGTCTCGTCTGAAGCAGGTTTTGATTGGTTTAGTTGATACTGCGATCGCCGAAATGAATGAAGGTAGTATTAATGTTTCTGTTCATCCCGCACAAGAATCTGGTTATGTTAATATCTGGATTGACGATCAACGTCCAGTTAGTGCGTGGAGTGAGTCTTGGGATTTACTCAAACAGAGTCATGAGGAGAAAACAGAAAAGGTTGTGAGTTGTGATTTTCAGCTTTCTCCTGGTATGAGGTTGTTAATGAATCAAACTTTGTTAGGAATAATGAATGGACGTTTAGAGGTATTGGCAACACCTTCTGATGGTAAGGAGTCTGATTTTAACCGGACTCAATGTTCTATTCCTATGAGTATAGAAAACAATGAGAGTTCGGCGTTGGTGAATTAGTGTATGATATTAATCTTAATTACTTAGGGTTTGCTGAAAAAGTCTTTTAGTAGGGGTAGTAGACAGGAGACAGGAGAAATAGGAATGAGCAAGGAGGTAGGAGTAAGAATTGTAAGAATGATTTTTCTACCATAGTCAGCCCAAAATACTAGCTTTTTGCAGCTCTTGGCACCGAAAAACTGGCACTTTTTTGAACCCCAAAAAGGCTAATGCCTTTATTTATCAATATAGCGCTGTGCGCAGGCAACAGCTCATCTGGCAACAGCTCATCTGGGGGAATAAATTGCTGATAATATAAGACTTTTAGCTATTTGGCCCCTCCTGCAATTTGTAAATATACAAGCGCTCATTGCTATACTTTCAGATTTATTCAGCAAACCCTCCTGACTCCTGACTCCTGACTCCTGACTCCTCCGTAGTTATTTATTTATCACTGTTCAACCGGACATGATATTACTTTTGAGCAAGTAGTAATGCTTTGTTCCTAGTTGTTAATTCTATTTCTCCTTCCATTGGTTGATTGTGCAATATCATTGTTGTGTTTTGGTTGTATTGAAATCCTATGCGTTTGTAGAAATCCTGTTGGTAGGTTGTCATTAGGTAGACTCGTTCTACATGGCACATTCGTGGATGACTTAAAATTGTTTGCACTAATTTGCGTCCTAGTCCTCCACCTTGATAGTTTGGGTGAATGACTATGTCCCAAATTGTACCTCTGTATACGCAGTCTGATGTAGCACGACCAAAACCTATCATTTTTTGACTATCCCATACACTCACGACTGGGTTGCTGTTTGCAATAGCTATTTCTAAATCTTCTATTTTTCTATTTTTTGCCCATACTGCTGCGGAATCAAATAAAGCCACCAGTTGGGCAATATCTACTTTTGAGTTACCTTCGCAGAATTGTATATGACGATAATCTCTGGTAGTGTTTTTCATGTTTAGTCAGCTCTCTATAAATTTCAATAGGAGTCATTGAGGAAGGCAGAAGTTATATCATGTCCGGTAGCATCGGTATTGTATAGCAAAGGTAGGCAACAGGCAACAAACAGGAAATTTAAGTTTTTTTCTTGCTCTTAAGCTTTCCTGTTTGTTGCCTGTTGCCA
>NZ_JAAHGK010000713.1:0-4014 GCF_010672505.1 Okeania sp. SIO2B9
TTGCTCATGGTATGATGGCTCGTATCTTAAGCTGGATTATCAATAATTATGCGATGTTATTTCTGGGTAATCAAGTACATGATTATACCAGTGGTTTTATTGCAGCACGAAGTGAAGTATTAAAGAAAATTCCTTTAAAAGGTGATTATGGAGAATATTGTATTGATTTATTATGTCGTTCTTTTCGTTTAGGTTATCATTTGGTAGAAGTACCTTATGTTTGTGTACCTCGCACTACAGGAGAAAGTAAAACAGGGATTAATTTGTTAGATTATTTAGATAAAGGACGTGATTATGTAACAACAGTTTGGCGACTTTGGCGGCAAAAAGAAGCTTAACGAAGTCAAAATTCAACAGTCAAAAGTCAAAAATAAAAAGTTAGAAGTTACAGTATATTTCGGGGAAATAAAGTCAGAAGTTACAGTATATTTCGGGCAAATGAGGTACAGGTTAATTAATTGATAATTACCTCTCGTTAAAACCGTCCTTCCAATAAGAGCGCGAACAAAAAACTTTCTCCTTTTACTACTCTTTCTTCTTCTTTCTTCTCTCCTGACTCCTAAATAATTAAGATTAATATCATACACTAATTCACCAACGCCAAAATAGGTAGTTTTGCTAATCTGTCTTGTACAAAACTTCTTGATAATTAATCGCTTAATAAACCATAATTATTGCTCTGCTGATTAAATATAAAAGCATTGACAAATAAAAAAAAGTTGGGTGCATCTCAATGCGTGAATAAAGCCAAAAATTTATCGCTTTTAGGGAACAGGGAACAGGGAATATATAGGAAAAAAGTATTTTTTTTTGCACATATTAAAGATACACCCTATTAATCCCTATTTATTGAGTACAATTACTTATCGCTTAATTGAGATGCACCCAAAAAGTTCCTTTTTGGAATCGAAAAAAGTGCAAATTTATCAGCTATTCATGCTCAAAAAGGAGCGTATTTTAGGCAAAAGTTGGGCAGAAAAATCATTCTTACAATTCTTACTTCTACCTCCTCGCTCCCGAACCATTTCTCCTGTCTCCTGTCTCCTGTCTCCTGTCTCCTACCCCCTACTAAAAGACTTTTTCAGCAAACCCATAATTAATAATTCGGTAAATTATGAGCAAACCCAATTTTTTTTCTCTTTTAAAATTAGATGAAATTATCGGTTTAGATTTACGATCGCTTGCCATATTTCGGATTGGTTTAGCGTTAATGACCCTTACGGATATAATTATTCGTTCTCAAGCTTTAAATGCTCATTATACTGATAATGGACTTTTACCACGTTCTGCTCTAATCGATATGCTTAATCCTTGGGATTGGTCAATTAATTTAATTAGCGGTCATCCCTTCATACAAGGATTAATATTTGCAGTAGCTATATTCTTTGCTTTAGCTATGTTATTCGGTTATCGTACCAGACTAGCAACTATTGCTACTTGGGCATTAATAATCTCTCTAAATAATCGTAATCCAGTATTAATTTTTGCCGCAGATCATGTGTTGCGGGCAATGCTTTTTTGGTCAATGTTTTTACCATTAGGTGCTTGTTATTCAATAGATAGTGCCCTTAATTCTGCCCGTAATCCTTTACCTAAAAGAGTATGCAGTGGAGCAACTTTAGCTTTTTTAATTCAACTTTGTTATATCTATATTTGGTCGGCAGCTTTTAAAACCAAAAGTGACATTTGGTGGCCTGATGGAGACGCTGTTTATTACTCATTAAGTTTTGACCAATATTCCACAGCATTTGGTCAATTTTTATTGAGTTTTCCTCAAGAAATTTTAAAATTACTGACTATTTCTGCACTGATTTTTGAGTGGGTTGGTCCGTTAATCATATTTATCCCTTTTCGGAATGCTTTATTTCGTTGTATAGCAATAGTTTCTTTTGTCTTATTACATATTGGTTTTGAACTATGTTTTCACATCGGCATTTTAAGTTATCTAAGTATTGTTAATTGGTTAGCATTAACACCTAGTGTAATTTGGGATAAAGCAGAACAAAAAATAGAAAATCAACAACGTCAAGGATTAACCATTTATTACGATGCTGATTGTGGTTTTTGTAAAAAAGTAGTTTATTTATTGCGTACCTTCTTAATTTTGCCGAAAACCCCTATATTAATGGCACAAGATTATCCATCTATTTATGAGGATATGTTAGCCGAAAATTCTTGGGTAGTAGAAGATTGGCAACAAAATCGTTACTTCAAATGGGAAGGAATAATTTATGTAGTGAGTTTATCTCCTTTATTTAGTTTTCTTGTACCTATCTTAAAATGGCAACCTTTAAAATCTTTAGGTACTAAAATTTATGAAACAATTGCTTCTAATCGTCAATTTGCAGGCAAGTTTACTGCACCTTTAAAATTTCGACCAATTGAAGTTTGCCCTTCCTTAATTTTAAACCTTATTACTATTACTTTACTTCTACTTACTACGATGTGGAATTTTAGAAGTTTTGTCAAACAAACCTATGCTTCGCGTCAAGAGCAGAAAAATGATTGGATTACAGCTAGTCATAAACTACTAAATAGACGAACTCTTCAATATATTCATCCTATTGGTTACATGACTCGTTTAGATCAAACATGGAGTATTTTTGCTCCGGCGCCCCCCAGAGATGATGGTTGGCACGTCATTGAAGGTAAGTTAAAAGATGGAAGTACAGTTAATGTTTTAGCAGAAGAACAACCAATTAGTTGGGATAAACCAAATATTAAACAGCGCCAAGAACTTTATGAAACAATTCAATGGCGAGTTTATTTTATTACTCTTAACCGTGCAGTAGGAAAAAAATTATATCCTGATTATGCAGCTTATCTTTGTCGTCAATGGAATTCTACTCATAAAGGTCAAAAACAATTAGATGGTTTAATTATTTACTATATGGATGAAAGAACTGTACCTCCTAATGAAATACAAACAGTTGAAAAAACAGTTCATTATGAAAAATCTTGTTCAAATAAGAGCGAATAGTTAGGGTTTGCGCTCAAAAGTCTTTTAGTAGAGGTAGGAGACAGGAGACAGGAGACAGGAGAAATGGGAATGAGCGAGGAGGTAGGAGTAAGAATTGTCCCTCAATTTTTCTGTCCGAAGGTTTGCCTTTTATGCTAACTTTTTGAGGGTTTTAGACTAAAACCAGCGCACTTTTTGGGGATTAAAGAAGGCTCAAACCTTTAGTTGTCAATGCTTTGAGATTATAACGGTAAGCCCTAGTTATATCATGTCCGGATAATCAGTTATAAAAAAGCCTTCTGCCTTCCTAAATTGCTTCATTCTCCATTTGTGACAAAATCTGCAAACTCCTTTCATCTGATAACTCCTGTTGACGACTTTCCCTGGCAACTTGCTGCAAAAATTTGAGATAATTCTCTAAACCAGTCTGACTA
Organism: Okeania sp. SIO2B9; assembly: GCF_010672505.1. NCBI lineage: Bacteria > Bacillati > Cyanobacteriota > Cyanophyceae > Oscillatoriales > Microcoleaceae > Okeania > Okeania sp. SIO2B9. Next base: position 3,394 of record NZ_JAAHGK010000713.1, read on the forward strand.
TTAGGATGTTCTTGTCCTAGTTGTGAAAACAAAATAGCTAAAGCTTGCAGATATAATGGTTTTGCTTCCGAGTATTTCCCTTGAGATTCATATAATCCTGCTAAGTTGTTGAGGTCTCTGGCAATATCTGGATGATTAGGAGGCAGGGCGATTTTGTCGATTTCTATGGCTTGTTGATACAATGGTTCCGCTGCTTGGTATTTCCCTTGAGAATAATATAATTTTGCCAAGTTGTTGAGACTGGTGGCAATATCTGGATGATTAGGAGGCAGGGCGATTTTGTCGATTTCAATGGCTTGTTGGTACAATGGTTCCGCTGCTTGGTATTTCCCTTGAGAACGATATAATCCTGCTAGGTTGTTGAGACTGGAGGCAAGATAGGGATGATTAGAAGGCAGGGCGATTTTGAGGATTTCTATGGCTTGTTGGTACAATGGTTCCGCTGCTTGGTATTTCCCTTGAGATTTATATAAACCTGCTAGGTTGTTGAGGTTGGTGGCAAGGGATGGATGATTAGGAGGCAGGGCGATTTTGTCGATTTCTATGGCTTGTTGATACAATGGTTCCGCTGCTTGGTATTTCCCTTGAGATTTATATAAACCTGCTAGGTTGTTGAGGTCA
>NZ_JAAHGK010000714.1:0-4009 GCF_010672505.1 Okeania sp. SIO2B9
TACCTGGACTTACAACCATATTACCTACCCGCAGAACTAGGGTATGTAGAAGGCCGTCTCGAAGGAGAAAAACTAACAATAGAAAACAAATGTTATCAAACCTCCCAGTTCCGCAAGCTACATCTGGAACTGGCCAAAGTAGGTCAAAGCTTAGATATATTACACTGCGTAATGTTTCCTAGAACAAGTTATGCCCTACCTATATTTGGCACAGATTTAGTGGGAGCAAGAGGTCAAATAAGTGCAGCAGTAGTCGATCTATCACCCCTCAATCAAGAAAGGAAACTGCCACAAGTCTATAATTACCAACTTAAAAACTTACCAATAAAAGAATTTTCTTATCCTCGCCAACTTCCTAAATGGGGCGAAATATTTTCAGAATTTTGTCTATTCATACGACCTAGTGATTTAGACGAAGAACAAAAATTTCTATCTATAGTGGAATCTTACCTAGAAATACATTGCCAACAAGCGATCGCCCAAAAACCTGTTACCTCAGAACAACAACTTGAGATTCTTAAAGCTCAACGCCATTACTCTAGTCAGCAGAGACAAAACGACAAAACTCGCCGAGTCTTGGAAAAAGCTTTTGGGCCTGAATGGACAGATTATTATTTGACAACTGTATTATTTGATAGTCCTGATTAATGATTACAAAAGAAATTGCGAATAATTTTTTTTGATTTGTTATATCATGTCCGCTTAATTAGTGAGAATAAAGTTCTTAGTTGGTAGGTGTAAATTCAAGAGGGAACACTGGAAACGGAGCAGAAGTTTGGGATATTCCTTCCAGATTGAGAGGAGAACATTTTTACTATATTTAATCATCCGGACATGGTATTTAATATATATTAAAGATTGTAGAGACCTTCGATTAAACATCTCTACAACTCAACAAATTCGAGAGTCAGTAGCTAATCTAAATTGTATAGTAATTTCAAATAAGAATGAAACACTTTTTCGGCTGAAAGTATTTCCAGACGAGGAAACCTTACCGGGTTCTGACCGCTTGCATCTGTCGCCGACGCGGGGTGACACCCATTTTCTCTATTCCCTGCTATAAATGCGACGCAAAATGTGCAAATGTATTGAGAATTTCACCCCAATTTTTTAGGCAGAAACTCTCCATCAAATCATAGAAATTTTTAGAATTAATAGGATTATGAGAATGAGTACATTACTACCCTAAGAGTTTATATAGCGAGCAAAAGTAAAGGGTAGCGATCGCTCATGCTTTAATAATTAAACCTAAGTTAGTATTGCAGTAGATGAACCCACGGTTGCTTTAGATAGTAAATCTGGTATAAATATAGTTTAAATTATGATAGTTTAAATTCTGCAAAATTTAGCTAGTAAAAAGAAGAAAATTATATTTATTTTTACTCGCAATTATCGCATTTTATCAAAATAATATCATGTCCGCTGGGGCGCGTTCGTGTAAACCCAAAGGTGAATATCTACAGGAAATTTAAGTTTTTTTCTTGCTCTTAAGTATTCTTGCCTGTTCCCTGTTCCCAGCTCCGGTGTTCCCTGTTCCGGTGTTCCCTACCCTTGCTATACAATACCGATGCTACCGGACATGATATAATTGGGTCGCGCAACCCCGCCTTTTAAGGCGAAATATTTTTGGAACCTTGCTCAAATTCCCCGTTACAAAAATAACTTCTGATTTCTGACTTCTGACTTCTGACTTCTGACTTCGTTATATCATGTCCGCTGGGGCGCGTTTGTGTAAACCCAAAGGTGAATATCTACAGGAAATTTAAGTTTTTTTCTTGCTCTTAAGTATTCCTGACTGTTCCCTGTTCCCAGCTCCGGTGTTCCCTACTCTTGCTATACAATACCGATGCTACCGGACATGATATTAAATGTTGCTAACCTGATAGTTAAAATTGAAGATTTTTACCTGTTAAGCTAGGCCTATTTAAACACAATAAAATCAAACTAGTCAATTTCCACTCATTAACATTTCGCTACACTACATGATTCCTGAAGTCTGCTTTTCTTCTTCTTTGTTCCTTTTTCCTGACTTTAATTATTTCCGAATTTGAGTATTTTTAGCATTATTTTTAATTGAGTAGTGCAGAGCGCAAAGTGTGGGAGAAGTAATTAGGTCGTTCCAACTCTAAGGAGTGATACTGCGCTCTGCAATGCTCCGCGAACGCGTTCCTCAGCTGTTTGTGCAGCAGTATTTTCTTTGCGACTATGAACCCAAATCCAATTGAAGTAGGCCATACTGCTGATGCCACGCTCCGCGAATGCTAACCTAACCGTTATCTCTGTCTGTGCCCAGACCTTACCAAATTTATTCTGGGGTGCGATGCCACCTACCTATCTGCTGTGTCTGGTCTTTAAACTTGATATGCTTTACTTCTGGAGGCAAAACTCGCTCATACCCACCCTAATCATCAGTATGCCACTGCCAGTCAGTTAGTTTTCCCTTCTGTGTTGGTGATTAATTCTGTATCGGAACTGGTCAGTGTGTTTGCTGACACGAGTGGCCAAAATTAATCCACGTTCTGGATGCTTGAGTCATCCCAATCCAACAATCACATGAGTGTCAATTCATTCATCTGACAGTGTTTTTGTGTTTTGAGTCCGTCTTACATTCTGGGGAGATCCCAGAATTACGCACTCGCTTTTTTTTGGACAAATGACCAAAATTCGTCACTACTGACTTGTGAGGTTTCTATATGCGCGTACATGGGCATTATGAATCATTTCCACACTTTCTTGATACACTACCTTTAATTGCACCTTTTGTTTTCCTTTTTGCAGATACCTGCATTCTTGCTCCTTTAGTATTTTTAACATTATTTTTAATTGCACCTTTTATTTTCCCTTTTGTAGATACCTGCATTCTTGCTCCTTTAGTAGTATTTCTTTTACTTACAGTTGATCTGAATGGAGGTGGAGGTGGAGGTGGAGGTGGAGGTGGAGGTGGACTAACATTTCTTGCTGCTGGTCGGTTAGTACGAAATAGAACTCCATCATTAGATTGCTCTAGTACCAACATCGGTGTTGGTTTTGCTTTTTGATCCCAATCAATATGTACAATTCGACCTTGAATAGTAGGAGTCCAATTATCATGATCGTCACTAGGACTAAGGTAGGTTTCTAAACAATCAATAATTTGATTAATAGTTTGAGAAGTTGCCTGAGTTGGTAATTTTGTTAGTTTGATTGACACCCGAAATAACACTCTTTTTTTCAGATCTTTGCCTGGTTCCCCAGTATCATATTCTACATCAAACATAGAATCAATTTGTCGCCCACTTGGGTTTCCTTTTTCTCCTGCTGCTAATGGAGTAGGACGCAATACAATACTAATTTGTTGTTTAACTTTTACCTTAATTTGATTGACAATAGCAAAGTGAAAAACTTCCTCTACCATCCGCATTCTTAAGTAGTCTAAGTTAAACTCTCGCGAATGGATTAGGTCAGGATTTTTTTCCATTTTTGAGATAGTTGCTACAGCCAATTTATATTTTTTACGCAGGTCTTTATTTCTAAATCCTTCCATATTTAGTTTTTTATTAAATTGCTTCATTTTTACTTGGTGGAATATACCCATAATAATCACTAATAGTAATAGTAGTCCAGATGCAGCCATCCAAATATATTCTGATTTTTGCAAAGTTACTTGTGGTGCTGGTGAAGCTTGGGTTAACCTTGGTTCCACAATAGTAATTGGTGTTAACATAGGTTTTAAATAAAATTTGACAATTAATTTACAGAAATTTAAAGTTAAAATCAGGGAGTTAATATTTTCAGGATAAATACCTGATGGTTATAGTTGGTAGAAAATAGTTGAAGTTATTGATTGGCTAAAAAACTATAAACAGGTTAAAAATTACTACAATTACAGGTATAGTAAGCATCTTGATAATTTGAATTTTAAATATATTACAGAAAATAAACTATAAATTTGTCTTATTTTTATCTGTTTTTAGGCCGCCTTAAATTCTGATAATATCTCATGGTTATCCACTAGCTTTTGATTGATTTA
>NZ_JAAHGK010000715.1:0-4008 GCF_010672505.1 Okeania sp. SIO2B9
GGATATTTAGTAGGTAATGGCTAATAGCTAATCATAAATAATACAATTAGCTATTAGCTATTCGGATTGACAAATGATATCAAATCCGGTTAAACAGTCATAGGTTGGTTAAGTCTTTAGGAGTCAGGAGGAGAGAGAATCACAAAGATGAGCGTAGTTATGACGATTCGAGATTTTTTTGATGTCCAATTCCCCCGGATTTGATCTGAAAGTGATTTAGCAAAGCAGTTTAGGAATATTTTGCTCTCGATCTGTTGACTCAAATTGTTGATTATTTTTGATTATCTGCCCCAAAATTTTTGCCATAATATCAGGTTGAAACAGAATTTTTGGAGATTGAGTCAGTTGCATGACTAATATATATTTTTGATAAACTTCCGGGTGCTCTACTGAAAGCAGCAATACCTGGTCTAAATATTGCTGTATTAATCTTGTCATCCATTCTGGTTTGCCACCTTCTGTACCTGGCCAACGTAAATCTTCTCCAGTTGCCATTAACCAGGGAGTAGTATTGACTTGAGCAAGTTGCTTCTGGAAACCCTTAGTGAACCCATTGAGACTAGGATGATTTTGCAAGCACTGGTCGAGAGCGATCGCTCCTAAAGCAGCTACAGTCATACCTTGACCATAAACAGGATTAAAGCAACATACTGCATCACCTATAGCAACAATACCATCTGGTAGTCTGGATAATTTCTCGTAATGACTGAGGCGGTTTTCTGTACGTCGGTATCCATAGACAGGGGAAATGGGTTGAGCATCTTTAATAAATTCGTAGACAATGGGATTTCGCAAACTACGGGCAAATTCTAAGAAACCAACTTCATCAGTAGGAGGATAATCTTTGTTGATACCATAAAGAGTAGTCACCCAAAAATTGTTTTCCACCGAATAAATTATCCCTGCACGTTGATCATTGGGTGGCTTTGTTGCTACTGCTAATACTTTCCAATCTGTCTGAAAACCCTCTGGGCACTTATACCATCGACTACTATAGCCCAAAAAAGAATTTATTACTGTTTCTTCAGGAGCTTGATAACCTAAAGCAGTTAACCATTTAGGTAGAGAAGAATTTCGCCCACTAGCATCAACAACTAAGTCAGCAGTTAAATCTTGTTCGTGAGAATTTGACTTTATTCGTACTCCTGTCACTTTGGAGTTATTAACGTTGCTGAGTAAATTTTTTACCTGAGTACCTTCTAGAAATTGCACGCTGTAATCAGCAGTTAATTGACGGCGTATTGACCACTCTAATAGATGCCGACTACAAAGACAACTTTTTATATCGGAACGAAACCGAGGTTGCCAACCAAATAAATTATACCAGGGAAATTCTGCCGCCCAATCAATTTTTAGGGAACCAGCAGTTTCCAAATCTTTGACTAAACCAGGAAACAGTTGCTCTAAAATTTGTTGACCTTTGGATAATAGTACATGGACGTGATGGCTTTGAGCTACTCCTGGCCGAAATTGGGGATGTTCGGGAAAGCGATCACGCTCTACTATTGTTACTTGTTGAAAATGGTTTGTTAATACTCGCCCTGCTAATAACCCTGCGATACTACCACCAATTACAATTGCATGGTTACCTTTTGTAGGTTGTTGCTGTGAAATATTGATTTTGTCTGAGTAGATCATTATTTTTGTATAAAATTTAAGAATTTACCGAATAATTAAGGTAAAAATCCTCTCCTTTAAAGGAGAAACAAGCGATCAAGGGATGGCGATCTTCGGAGCGGCTCTGTCAAGAGCGGGTCTCCTCGCTGGCCGACCATCGACCAAGAGAAGAAAAAATTTTCCTTTGAGTTAATCCTATCCGTTTTCAAGGAGAGGTAATAATTAATAATTAATTATTAATTGTTGAAAGTACCAAAGAAATTTTGAAATTACCTCTACTTTTCTCTTTTCTTCCCTCCTGACTACTGACTCCTCCCTAGTTATTAATAACAGTCGAAGCAAAGGTCATGGACAGATCAAAAGCTTAAGACTCTGACAACACAAAATGGAGTTGGTGATTTGAGGTATGATACCATGTCCAGATAATAGCAATAGCTTGATAGAATTGCGTTCCGTGCTCCGCTTTAACGTGCGTTGTGCGCCAGCAAACAAAAAATTTTCTCCTTCTATTCCTTATTTCTTCCTTACTGAGGAGGTCCTCCCCCTCCCTCCTGGGAGGGGGAGGGGCGAGGGGTGGGTTGACTCCTAACTAATGAAAATTAATATCATACACGCGCTTCACCAACACCCACAAAATTTTTCCTTCTTCCTTCTTCCTTCTTCCTTCTGCTATTAAATTATCCCATCATTTTGCAGAGCCTGATTTTTAACTCTTGTTGGTAAAGATAAGAAACTCCAGGCAGATTTTTCTTCAATTTCATTAGTTGGCGGAGCAAGCACAATTAAACCATCAGGAATACACTTAATTTCAACTGGGGTAGTGCCAATAATTTCACCGTCAAGGACAACTTTTTGCGGTGGATCTGTACTAACTTTTACCTGCTTTGTTCGCAAACCAATAGTATCTTGATCTTGAGCAGGAGTTTTAAATATAGCTGACCCGAACATTCTAACTACGGTATTAACAGCTTGCAGTCTACTATTGGAGGTAATAATCATTACTTCTAATAAACCATCATTCATAATTACTTCTCCCAAACCTTGAGCTAAAACTGATGTGGGTGGAGCTGCATTAGCAATAGTTATTGCTCCTGCTTCAAAGGTTTTGGTAACACCGTCAATTTCTATTTCAACATCAAAAAGTTGTTGTTCGTTTAGTTGCTGCCAACCTGCCATAACGTAGGCAAGCACTCCCCAACGATTTTTGGCTTCTCGATCTGCTCTCTCTATAGTTTCTGCTTCATACCCCACTCCTGCTAACAAAATCATGGTACGGTCATTACACTGACCAACATCTATTGTACGAATTTTGCCTGCTAAGATAATATCGCAAGCACTTCTAATTGGTGTAATGCTGGGAATTCCTAAAGCCATACCAAAAGCATTGGCAGTACCTCTAGGAATTATACCCAGAGGAATACCTGTATTTACTAATTCTCCCGCAACGGCAGAAACAGTGCCATCACCGCCAGAAGCAATAATCAGATCTGCTTGTTTAGCGATCGCTTCTTTTGTCAATTCTTCTGCTGTTTGCTCTATAGTGGTTTCGTGTATATGTAAATGTAGATGAGGTTCGAGAAGTGATTTAATTAATGATAATTCTTGTTGAGCATTGCCCTGGCCAGATACAGGGTTGAATATGAGGTGGGCAACGGTGGCCTGAATTAAACTGTTAATAATTATTTCGGCAGTGGCAATATTAATCGCAATGGGAACATTATGCACCTGACAAATACGCAGTAATAATTTGAGATCTGGTTCATAAGATTGAGAAAATAGGTAGTCTACTAAACAGATAACAGCAATAATATTTCCTGTGGCTATTTCTGCTGCTATTTGAGCATCTCCTCCCAAGGAAATTGGTAATACAGAGTTTATTTCTATAACTGCTTCTTGTAAAAGATATTGAGCAGTGTCTTCTGGCGCAACTAATTTATAGCGAGATAGCACAACTTGATGTTTTTTGACAAATTCAACTAAGTTGTCTTTTTTGCTGTCATAAGCAAGTAAAGCAATTGTGTTTGTCATGGTTTTTATTCTGGAATAAGTATACTAAGTTAGGAGTTATACCAAGGGTGGAAAAAGAATATTACGAATAATCAGGGCAGTTATAGCGCTGCGCGTAGGGAACAGGCAATAGGGAACAGCTCATTTGGGGAAATAAAAAGCTGATCATATAAGATTTTAGCTATTGGACACTTCCTGCAATTTGTAAATATGCCAGTGCACATTGCTATCAAAGACATGTGCAGGAGATGTCCCTTGGACTAAAAAGATAAATTCCGACCTAATAAATGGTATCAAAGCTATTTATTCTGTATGTGGCCAATCCGACGGCTCCCCTACCTGACTCGGTCCTCAGTCCTCCTAAGAAATAACCTAAGTAGAACA
>NZ_JAAHGK010000716.1:0-3998 GCF_010672505.1 Okeania sp. SIO2B9
CATTAAATCTTCTACTAATTTCCCGATAATTTCATCATTTACAATCCAATTAACAGGCTTATAATCCGAGAAAAAAATTACTGTGTCTTCTGTACTTTCTTCTTTTTTCATTGATTCTTGATACATATTTTTGAAGACCTTTCTTCTTGATTTTTTGTCCTTGAAATCAATTGATTGTGTATGAAATAGCTATTAATAAAATTAGATTGTTCAGTCTAGTTTGATTGGCCTTGGCTGCTTCTAGGTGATCACCACCACTTTTATAATCCTTAAACATTGCTTCAATTCCCATTCTCTGGCTATATACTTTTTTGACTTTCTCAATCGATGATAAATTTGTCAAAATATACCATTTTTCTGAAACATAGTTGTCGAGATATTTCTGTTTTTTATATACAAGTAAGTTATATATTCCTACCTTCTTGATTTTAGTAATTTTTTGATTTAATAATAGTTGAGCTGTACCAACTTTGACCTTTAATTCTGAGATTTGACAATATTTTTTCCCTCCATGGGAAAAATCCAGATGCTCGCCTGAGTGTTTGACTTCTACTATAGCTTTTTTCAGTTCTGGTAATTGCTTTTTTTGGTTGTAGTAATTTGGTTTGTCTTTTAACTGTGGTAAATGAGAAATTAGAGGACAAGCATTTATAGGACATATGAGCTAAAAAATATATACAATCTCTTGACTAAGAGGAAAAGGCAAAATATTAAGCAGCCTCTCACAAAGTGTTTGCCACAAAAAAAGGGTTTTGCTGCATTTGAAACAATAGCAGCAGCACATATGCTAGAACTAGAATTCACCCAAAAAATTCTGCAAGTTAAGGAACTAGCAAAGCAACAAGGAAAGTGGCCTGATTCATTTCCAAATTTAGACTCGAAATTCTGTCCTAATCGCCTATACATCTACCAAGTTTCTGAAGATGGCACAATGACAATTTCACTAAACAAACAGCCAGAATGGGTAAAAGATACAGACCTACCTTTAACCTATAGCGATCGCACCCCACTGAAGTAGAAAATAGAACTAACTCATTAAGTCACAGATAGATTAAAAGTTGAAGTGCAAAAATTTCTGCAAAATGCAGGGGCAACAACTAGCGACAATGGCAAACATGGACTACAGATAACCTCTGCTGCGGGCAAGCTAAAATCCTACATTCCCATACCTGTCTCCTTAGCAATAGAACAACCTGATGCTCAAGACATAGCTGAGTTAGTGCAACAAGCAACCAAAATGAAAAAATCTAAGCAACAACAAGCAGGAATTATTTTCTATCGCGAACCTCCAGATATTCTCTTCCGAATGCGAATGGCCTAAGTAAGATTGCGCGATCGCTTTATCCTCATTCCCATTCCTCTAACAGCAGTGGAAAAATCACTACGAGAGGAGAAAGAGTCTTCAGGACTTTTAGCTGAGTACACAGAACGCTATTTACTAGGAGCAGACATATTTGATGACCGCAATGCCATCGGTGATACTCTCACATTTTTTGGTAGAGGGGAACTACTACAACGTTTGGAAGAAAATCTACGTCGAGGTCAGGGTATTGGCATTTTTGGTTTGCGCAAGTCTGGGAAAACTTCCTTGTTGTTGCAATTGGGATTTGCAATGCGAGAAAATCCTTTAGTTCATATTGACTTGCAAACTTACGGGAGCAAACCACATTATGGTGCAGAGTTGTTTAATCAAATTTTGTCAAAACTGTTTCAACTAATTGAGTCCCGTTCCGCAAAAATGGTGAGTCACCCTAAATTATTTGAGAGCGATCGCCCTGCTGCCCATCTGACAACAGAATTTACTGAACAGTTGCAAAGTTTGACTCAACAACTCTCTCAACTCGGTTATCAACTTCCCATTCTAATTTTTCTAGATGAAATTGAGCGCATCATTCCCACAGAGACAGATGCAAAGGAGCGAGCGGAGGAGTGCAATGCTTTCTTCGGAGCTTTACGAGCAGTCAGTCAAGAAAAACGTTCTCTTTCCTTACTGGTAGCGGATGTCCATCCAGATATTAATCGCATCAATCAATGGCAGCAATCTAATGTACCTACTAATCCTGTGTTTAACTTTTTCAAGGAAATTTTTGTCGTACCATTTTCTGTGGATGAAACGACTCGAATGTTGACTGATATTGGAAACTTAATGGGAATTACTTTTGACGAAGAAACTCAGAGTGAAATTCATATTAGAAGTGGCGGACATCCCTTTGTATCTCGGCAATTAGCAAGTTTATTGTGCAAGAAAGTAGCAAAAGAGAATGAAAATAATATCCAGTTTGCTGATGCCCAACGTTATTTGAGCAAACCATTCACTTATTCAGGAGTATTAAAAAATTACTGCAAAATATTTGGAGCGACATAGAAAAACGGCAGTTTCACTCAGCAATGGCAATTATTCGGTTGCTTGCTTGCAATGAAAAGCTTGAATCAGGAATTCCATCATCTGGTATACTGAAAAAACTGCAAAATCAATTCACAGAAAGTGAGTGTTTAGATGCTTTGCTGTGATTAGAATCAGTTGGTTTAATTCTAGGGCAAGAGCCAGGAACAGAAGATGAGTATCAAATAAAATTACCGCTTCTGTCTCAATGGTTGCGAATGCAAATGAAACAAGAGGAGGTGCAAGAATGGATAATGGATAATTGATAATTGATAATGGGGAATTGATAATTAATCCCCAAAAGTTGAAATTCTCTGCTTTTAAGGAGAAAAAGAAATAAGATTACTCCTGACTGCTGACCACTTTTTTAAACAATAGGAGCTTTAAGAGTGACAACTTTGGTAAGACCAGATTTTAAACTGCCAATATCAGATACCAGTTACTTTTTTGGGCGAAATGATATTTTGGCAGCTATTGAGCGATCGCCTTTTTCGGTACGCATTTTATTAGGAGGTCATCGTTTGGGAAAAACCAGCTTGTTAAATGAGATTCAACATCGGTTTCTGACCTCTAGCAATTTCGACTATCGAGCATTTCCAGTGTTATTCAACCTCCAACAAGAGCGACCAGAAAGTTTAGACCATCTGCGCTATTTAATGATTGCCCGTCTCCAAGAAGCTTTCGCTGAATATAAAGAAGGCAGGTTATCTAACTGGCGTAAAAGTTACCGTCGTTTACGGCGACAAATTTCGGGAGGAGAGATAAAAAAAGCAGGCATTTCTCTAAAAGTGACTAACCCAGACTACGAACGTCGCTTGATAAATGAAGATTTCCGCCAAGACTTACTAAGAATACTGAAATCTTTGCAAAAGAAAAATTTTGTCGGTGTTTGCTATTTGATAGATGGTGCAGAATTTATTGTGAGTCAGGAATGGGCAAACGATGCTTGGAGTTATCTCCGAGCTTTGAAGGATACTGATACTGCCCTCAAACCATTTGTCGTTTTGATTTTTTCTGGTTATCAAGACTTAAAAGATTATCAACAAAAAGTTGGTTCTCCCCTGCTCAATATTGCTGAAGTAGAATGGTTAGAAGCTTTGAAAGAGGCAGATGTACAACAGCTAATTGCCTACCGCCGTCAAGTTTAAAATATTTTCCTGACTGATGAAGAAATTGAGCAAATAATTGAATGGTCTGGCGGTCATCCCTATTTAATTCAACAATTACTCAACACAATTTTTGATTATAAAAATTCAGATCAATCTTATATAATAGATAGTTTAATGAACAACTTAATTCGTCAATATGATGGAGATTTTTCTGCTTGGTGGGATAACAAAAAAAGAGTTATAGCTTTAGTGCAATTGAGCGATCGGTTTACTTAAAACTGATAGAACAGAGAATGGGAACAACTGAATCTCTAGCTCAATAAATTGACTTAAGTATTGGAGAAATAGCAGACGCTCTTGAGGTATTAGCTGGTACAGGAGTAATTCAAAAAATTGATGATGAGCAGTATAAAATTGGAGCAAAAATATTTGAACAGTGGGTTAAATAGGGTTTGCGTATGGAAAGTATTTTTGCTCTTTGTAGGAGACAGGAGACAGGAGAAATG
>NZ_JAAHGK010000717.1:0-3989 GCF_010672505.1 Okeania sp. SIO2B9
GTTAGAAGAAATTCTGTTTGAGCGTTGTCAAGTTCTTTTAACACAGCAATTTGCAATCAAGGCTATAACCCAGTACCATTGGTGGCCGAAAATTCAGGTTTAATTACTCCGATGCTACCGGATTTGATATAATTACTCCGATGCTACCGGATTTGATATCACTACTAAAAATAATTATCATTCTCATCAAAACCGTCAAATTTTGACAGAGTGGATATCCTTTAAATCCTGATCATACAATAGTTTTGAAGGGCTTGTCACCCCGTGAGCAAACGATGCTACCGGACATGATATGAGCCTTTATCTAGCAATAGTTTAGAGCTGCTTGTCACCCCGTGAGCTTTTAAACCCTTATCCCACAATACCTTTGAGGTACTCACCCCATGAGCATTCACACACTTTGCTGATGCACTACCGTCATTTTTACACCTCTTGTTGGTGATAAGCCAAAGCCTCTTCTTTTTAATTTTTCAGGTTTTTGTTCCTTTAACATTAATTGATGTTGAGAGAGAATGGTAGCAATCACTAACTTCATTTCAAATTGTGCTAATACTTCTCCTATACAACGACGACTACCACCACCAAAAGGAATGAATTGGAAAGGACTATATTTACGTTCTAAAAATCGCTCTGGTATAAATTGTTCATGATTAGGATAAATATCTTCGCGGTGATGAGTTAAATATATACAACCAAAAATAATATCTCTTGGCTTAATCGTATATCCTGAAATATTAACGACCTCTTGAGCCATCCTTGGAAAGGTTGTCATGGCAGCAGGACAAATCCTAAGAGTTTCATTGCAAACAGCAGTGAGATAAGGCAAACGAAAAACTTCCATTGAAGTAGCTGTAGAAGAAAGTGTATTTAATTCTGCTAGCAATTTTTCCAGCACTTGTGGAGTACGATGAAGCCAGTATAAAGCCCAAGCCATGGATGAAGCAGTTGTTTCATGTCCAGCAATTAATAAAGTTATTAATTCATCTCGTAATTCTTTTTCTGTCATTGCTTGTCCATCTTCGTATCTTGCCGACATTAAGAGAGACAATACATCAGAGTGTTTAAAATTGGGACGATCGCGACGGTAATTGATTTCAGCATAGATGAGGTTATTTATTTCTTCTCGTATACGGATAAACTTTCCCCAGGGACTCCAGTTTCCCCAGTCTTTTTGTAAGGAAGGAAAAAAGAATAAAGAAGAAGTGAAAGGAGAAGCAAAAATCTCAGTAAACTTTTTCAGTAGTGCTATTAGTTTTTGATAGCGTTCTCCTTCAATAATTCCAAAAACTGCTTGCGCTATCACTTTTAATGAGATCTCTTGCATAATTTCCGTAGCTAAAAATGGATGGTTAATAGGTAAATTTTTCATCACATCTTCAGTAATCCGCCGAATTAATATTCCATATGCTTCGAGACGTTCTCCATGAAAGGATGGCATTATTAACTGACGACGTTGGCGATGGATATCGCCTTCTGTTGTAACTAGAGCATTATTTCCAACGAATTGTTCAAAAACAATAGCATTTAAGTTTCCAGGAGCAGTAAATTCTTTTCGATCATGAGTAAAAATATACTCTAATATTTTCGGATCGATAACAAACAAGGTATCACCATCACCTATAGGAAGAGGTTTAGCAATAAAAATATCAGGAAAACTCTTGATGTTTGCTTCCAGATAATCAACAGGGTTTAGGAACCATTGTAAAGTTTGTAAGATGATGGGCCTTTCTCACAAGGAATATTTCTAACTAAGTTATCTGTTACACTCATTTTTCAAAATAAAAAACTAAAAATCGGCATTTGTGATTTTGGCTGTGATTTTCTGGAAATGGTGATTACCTAAATCCTAATTAAAAAGCATTTTATATTTTACAAATTTAGATTTCATAGCTTGATTCAGCAACGCCGATGAATCAAGGGATGAATCTTTTGGAGTCAGGTAAACTCAATCTTTATAATTTCTCTTTCTCCAAGCCTACAATTCATCCCGCATATGCAACGCCTGATTCATCAACGCCTAAAAATCAATCTACTATTGTACGCTTATCAAAACTTTAGAGTATGTGTAATTAATTTTGAATAACTACTTATCTATTTACTAAAGTGATAAAATTTTGTACCCCATTAACTCCGAAACTGCTGTAATCGCAGATTGTCAAATCAGGTTTGAAGAGGTTTCCTGTTTATTTTACTTCTCCTAGAGTAACGAAAGAGAGCTATATTAATCCCAAAAATTAATAGACCCAATATCGAACTACTTTCAGGGACTGGAGTTGCTTCATTAGTAGACTTGAACCTAATGATTTCTCCTAATTCAGAGAAAGGGCCATTATTGGCAACATAGATAGCATTATCAGCTCCAACTGTGATGGCAGTTGGCAAGATTAATTGATCGCCACCAATGTTTCTTCTGGTTCCATCAGAGCTTATCTGAATAAGAGCACCAACAGGATTACCTGTCAATAGAGATTGAGCTGCATATTCTAAAACATACAAATTTCCTTGGTTATCAAAAGCAAGATCGATAATTTGTGTAAAGCCTTCAAGATAAACCTCTGGTTCATTACCAGGGACAACGCGGAATATACGAGCACCATCGTCTGGAAAAGGAAAACCAGTAAGCTCACCGACGTAGAAAGCGCCATCTGGGCCATTAGTAATTGAAGTTGGTACAGATTGTACGGGAATTTCTAATCCTGAGAAAGGATTAATTGCAATTATCTCTTCAAATACTGCTTCTAATGCAGTTTCATTCTCGCTAAGGTCAACACTAAGTAAATCATTTGCTCCTGCATCAATAATAAAAGCAATATTATCCTCAATCAAAAGACTGTAGGGATTACTAATAATATCAGTTTGGTCTGGATTATTGAGAAGTTCATAGTTTGATAGATCGGAAAGTTTTGTCCAAGTTCCTTGATTGAAATCCAGACTAATCAAAGAGCCAAAATCAGGAACTCCTACTATAGGATCGCGATTAGCTGGATTGGTAGCAAAACCAACAACAACATAGCCTAAACCATTTGAATCGAAAGCTATATCATTAGCTCCATTTGCTTCACTTCCATCAGGTAATGCTAAAGAAGGTAAACCAGTAATTACTTGCTCTTGCACTCCATCTTTAATTCTGGTGATAGCACTTGTTGGACCATAACATATCTCTGCTCCTTGTACACTCGGAGATGGAACACAAGGTCCTGGTCCACCTTTACCTGCCTCTGTAACATAGAGTGCATCGTCTGGACCAAAAGCTAGACCTGATGGATTATCCAGACCACTAGCAAATATACTACTTGTAAACGTTATTGATTGTGCTGCTTCTGGAAAACCTAGCATTACGAATAATGAGGTAGCAGCAGTTATTGATATTTTTTTCAACATTCTTAATTCACCTAGAAAAATCGGGAAGCTTGGAAACCTCGGTATTTTAATCAGAGTCATAAAAGCAACACGAGCGACTTTAGTTGCTGTTTCCTTACAGACCGGGGATTATTCCCAAATACCCCTAACTGGAGTAACTTTTGCCTTTGGGATAGGGGAACAGTCTACTTATATAAGTAAGAGTTCTTGACTTTTTTGACTAGTTTTTACAGTTTATAACTGTACTAAATTTTATCGAGAAAATCAAGACATTTTTGTAGCTTTTCAGATAGTGTTGGAAGATTAGTGTCACTTAACATTGTTGTCCTATCACCTGGAACCCATATAACTTCAACTGGTTCAGTTGAAAAGTTATTCCAGTCATAAGACCAATCTTTGATTTCTTCAGCGTTTAGATCCCTCGCTGATTGAGGAATATCTTGCATCCCCCGAAATAGAGTAATGCGATCTGAATAAGTTTCCTGAGGGTTATACCTTAAAAGAGCTATGAGGTTTCCCCTACGGACTTCCATTAAACCTTTTGCCATTAAACGGTTAGCAACAGGGTCTAGTAGTGTAAATGTATTTGTGTTGGCTATCAAATTATCCAATTGTTCATCTAGACTACA
>NZ_JAAHGK010000718.1:0-3987 GCF_010672505.1 Okeania sp. SIO2B9
CAGAATGCAATACTAAATTAATATTCAAAATTTGTCTCAAATCAACTAGAATAGCTACAAATAGACAAGAAAAAGACAAGATAAAGTCTAAAAGAAATCCTCAGAGGCTTTGACTCATCAGTTCTAATCGCCAAAACTTCCCTTAATGGTCATTTTAGTTAACAGTTAACAGTACCTCCTCCAATTTGTAGGGAGGCTTAAAATACTGAATTTTCTTTTCTCTTGGTCAACCTCTCTATACGGTTTTCCTAACTGATTTTTGCTAACAGTATAACAATTAGTAGTAAATTTTTTATTGGTATTTATAGCAAATATTGAGTTGCTTAGGATATTAGGATAGGGAGCGGGGAGTAGGGAGTGGGGACAATAAGGATATTTGCTTTGTGTAAGAAGATAGGTTTTTTCATCACTAATTATCAGGACTTGATATTAAATGAATTCTGCACAGGTATTTATTTACTCACCCTTCCCAGACTCCTATAAAATTGTGGCTGTGCAAATTTTGCAAATTTATAGTTAATTTTATGATACCTGCTGTAGTAACTACACAAATTACAAATAGTCAAGAAACTTTGATAATTCAAAGACCACAATCAGGTCTATGCCTCAAAGGTAACATTCAAATTCCTGGAGATAAATCAATTTCTCATCGGTCTCTTATGCTAGGAGCGATCGCTCAAGGAAAAACTACCATAAAAGGCTTGCTTCTAGGGGAAGATCCCCGCAGCAGTGCTAAATGTTTTTCACTTCTTGGGGCTGATATTTCTCAACTCAATACAGACTTGGTGGAGGTTCAGGGAGTTGGACTAGATAATCTCATAGAACCATCTCAGGTTTTGGACTGTGGTAATTCTGGCACTACAATGCGACTAATGTTGGGGATTTTGGCCTCCCATCCCGAACGTTTTTTTACTGTTACTGGAGATAGTTCCCTGGTCCAGCGTCCCATGTCCCGTGTGATTGAGCCTCTGACACAGATGGGCGCTCAAATCTGGGGTAGAAAAGGTGGCTCTTTAGCCCCATTGGCCATTCAGGGACAAAAGTTACGACCGATCCATTATCATTCTCCCATTGCTTCAGCCCAGGTAAAATCTTGTATTTTGTTTGCTGGTTTAATGACGGAAGGGAAAACTACGGTAACTGAACCTGCTCTTTCACGAGACCATAGTGAAAGAATGTTGCAAGCTTTTGGCGCTCAAATTAGTATCGACCCAGAAACAAATAGTGTAACTGTGACAGGTCCAGCTAAATTGCAAGGTCAAGATGTGGTTGTGCCTGGTGATATTAGTTCGGCAGCTTTTTGGTTAGTAGCAGCAGCTATTGTGCCTGGGTCAGAATTGGTAATTGAAAATGTTGGTGTTAATCCTACTCGCACAGGCATACTAGAAGCTTTGGAAATGATGCAGGCTAATATTATACAGGAAAATCAGCGGGTTGTTGCTGGAGAACCTGTGGCTGATTTACGAGTATGTTATAGTCCTTTGAAAGCTTGTGAAATTTCTGGTGCGATAATTCCACGACTTATTGATGAAATTCCTATTTTGGCAGTTGCTGCTATGTTTGCTGAGGGGACAACTGTGATTAAGGATGCGGCTGAGTTGCGGGTCAAAGAGAGCGATCGCTTGATGGCTATGGCCACTCAACTCCAGAAACTGGGAGCTAGAGTTACAGAATTACCGGATGGATTGGAAATTACTGGTGGTGTGGCCTTGACTGGTGGTGATGTTGAGAGTTATGGGGATCATCGAGTTGCTATGAGTTTGGCGATCGCTGCTCTTAATGTGACTAACACTACCAATATCCATCAGGCTGAAGCTGCAAGCATTTCTTATCCCAATTTTACTGCTACTCTGCAACAAATTTGTAGGTCATAGTAAAATTTCGGTAAGTGGGAAATCAGCTATTTGACTCCTAGGTCGGAGCTTACGCTATTAATAGCTAGATGGAAACTACTCGATGGATTTTCTCCGTAGTCAAAAAAATGTGTTTTAATTTACGAAAAACTTAAAAAGTAGCCTCACTGGTCTTTTATTCTGGAAAGAGTAGTTGTAATTGACACCATAAGCGTGAACGACTGCTGTATACATACTAGGATATGATACTGTTCAACAATTAATAATTAATTATTAATAATTAATTATTACCTCTCCTTTAAAACGGATAGGATTGACTCAAAGGAAAATTTTTATTTATTATCCCCTTAAAAGGGGAGGCTTTAAACCACAATTTTTCGGTAATGTGAAAATCGTGGTTTTAACCAATTTACAACTCCTAGGAAGAATCTACGGGAATTTATCTCGTGGAGTGTCAAATAAAGTAGTTAAAAAATTAAGACATTGGTTAATTTATTGAAAATGTAATTTCAAATTAATAACCAATGTCTTAATTGTTGGGGCTTTTTTTTATTTACTTGATGATTTTTCCCCTAAAAGTTGTTCTTTCCAAGCTTGAAGCTCTACGGATAACTCCTGGCGGTTAGAAGCACGAAGTAGATAGCGATATATAAACCACCCAGAATAGATAATACCAATTAACTCGAAAGTAGGGGCTAGCAGCGGGATATCATTTAATGATTCGATTACTGCCAACATTACCTTGAGAGTAACAATGACTCCTAGAATTAAGCCAAGAGTAACAATTGGCTTCTGATATTGTCCAAAGAAGCCAGATATAATAGCTGGTAGCTCTGATAATATTTCCAAGACTTGGTTTTTAATATCTTGGAACTGGTCGGATGTTTCTTCAGAATTGGATACTGTAGTTAGAGAACCTGGTTCTGTAGGGCTTACTCCTACTTCTTTTGTAGTATCTTTTTCTTCTTGCATAATTTAATGATGTCCCTTCAATTACTAAGGTAGTTATGATAAACATTTGAGTGAATCTTATGGTCAATATTCCAGAGTTTTAAAGGACATGGCCTACTCTTAACTCAAAGTTATCTTGATTTTTCAAACATAAACCTAAACCAGAAAATCTGACATTGCAAGAATAATCATATATGGATTTAGCATATCTAGTGGTCTATTATTATTTCTACAAATCTTAAATCCTACATTTCGCACGACGAAATGTAATATCATGTCCGGTTAAATACTTATAAATAACTACGGAGGAGTCAGGAGTCAGTCCTCAGGAGTCAGGAGAGAAAAAGAAGGAAAAGGAGAAGGCAGTTTTTGATTACAAAGCGACATGATATAAAACATCAAATTATAAAAATTTAAGAGTAACTATTGCAGAGTAAAGAAAAAAAGTTCTAACACTCCTATGTATGAGAAGAGTATTGCAGAAGAAAGCTGAGTAGTTCATATTATTAAGGCCATTAGTATCAAGTCTAAGTCACAAAAAATAGGTTTGATACTTTTGTTTTCTGAGCTTCAGGACTTTTTAAAATATCTACGCCAAATATATTTTGTGCAAGGTTTTATTGAAGTAAGATTTGTTCAAAATTTACTGTTTCTTTTCCACAACTATTTTCTGTTCTAATTTGAGCTACTTAATTTAACTTCTAAAATTATATTCAGCATTTTCATATATTAAATAGGTGGTAGTGGTGCATTGTTATGATGTCGTTCATTAATTGATAATGGATAATGGATAATTACCTCTGGTTAAAACCGTTACGGAATTGAATATAAGGAAATATCCTAGCACTTTTTTTCCCTTGAAAGGGTCGGCTAATAAAGCTGAATTATTTAATTAATAATTAATAATTATTAATTAGGGCTTGCTGATTAAATCTAAAAGTATTTACAGATAAAGATAAGCACCTTTTTGGGGCTTTTAAAAAGAGCGCCTGTTTCAGTCTAAAACCCTCAAAAAGTTAGTATTTTAGGCGCATAGTTGGGCAGAAAAATTATTCTTACAATTCTTACTCCTACCTCCTCGCTCATTCCCATTCTTCCCCTCCTGGGAGGGGTTAGGGGTGGGTTGTCTCCTGTCTCCTGTCTCCTGTATTCCCCTCCTGGGAGGGGAATATGGGGAGTCAGA
>NZ_JAAHGK010000719.1:0-3982 GCF_010672505.1 Okeania sp. SIO2B9
TGGAGGTGACAGTACGGGAATATCAATACCAGAAGTAGGGGTAGATACTACAGATAAAGCAACAACTCCCGCTGATGGAAATCAAACAACTCCAACAGATGGTATCGGAATAGGTCAAATATTAGGAGGATTAGGAGTCGCAGGATTATTAGCAGCATGGGCAAATCGAAAACGGGAACTAAATAGTGAAATAAACCTGACATCTCATCATAATAAAAGTGCATCAGTAACTTGGTCAGTTCCACAAGCAGACAAAGATGCAGCTAAATTATATGGAGGTCAGCAATATCAACTGCGGGTTTATGATGTCACAAATATCGATCTGGACTCACAACCAGCTCACAGTACCAAGTATTATGATTCCGAAGAGTCAAATCAGCAGTGGCAAGTAGGAAATTTACTAGATGATTGCGAATATCAAGCAGAAATAGGTTATGCTACTGATGATGGTCAGTGGCTACCATTGGCTCGTTCTAACCGAGTTCGGATATCAGAATATCCTGTAGATGAAAATATAGATGTAACAAAAGAACCAGAATTATTAGGTAAAACACCAGTAAAATGGGTATTACCTCCCTGTAAAATTACTATTACTCCTGAGAATGAAGAGAATATGATGGTGGTTTGGGAAGTTCCTCAAACTGCGAAAAATGCAATCAAAGAACAGGGGGGAGAACAATACCAGTTGCGAATTTATGATGTTACAGGTATTGACTTGGATACACAGCCAGCATACAATGTACAAGCCTACGATTGTGAGGAATCTACTCAGCAAATGCAAGCACCTGTTTTTGTAAAAGAACGCGAATATCAAGCAGAAATAGGCTATGTCACTGATGATGGTGAGTGGTTAAAATTGGCTCGTTCTAATCGTATCTGGATACCTGTACCTAACTTTACTGTAGACAGTGATGAAGTAAAAAGTACACAATTAGACACAACTCCCACCACAGTAACTATTCCAGAGGAAGCATTGAAATCCAGTTGGATTACTATAGTACCTAATGATAATCAGAGTGCTTGTGTTCATTTAGTAGTTTCTCAAGCTGCTAAAGATGCAGCAAAACAACAAGGTGGAAAGCAATACCAATTGCGGATTTATGATGTTACAGATGTTGATATAGACTCACAAAAAGCTCAAAAGATACAACAATACGATTGTGAGGAGTCTATCCAGAAACAGAAAATACCTATCAATGTTGGTTCTCTTAGTTATGTTGATTATTTAGCAGAGATTGGTTATGTCACTGATAATTTGCAGTGGCTAAGGATTGTTTGTTCTGACCCACTGCGAATACCTGTTTTGACTCGAACTGATGATATTGAGGCAGTAGGAACAGTTCTTCCTGGCGAAACAGCTATTGATACAGATGTAATATCTCAAGTATCAGAAAGTGAAGAAGAAACAGCGATCGCAGCAAGCAATATTACTCCTGGTGACTGTGAGATTCAGCATCTTGTTGTCCATAGTCATAACAATTGCTATTCACTAAATGATGCACAAATCAAGGGACTGCAAGAAACGGCCGTCTCTAAAACCCTTGAACCAGGTATTTATGTTGCACGGATTAAAAGTGGTACATTTGGTTACGGTTCTAATATTTGTCCCTCTGGTGAACCATTTGTTTTACTTTGGATTTTTGGTGGAAAAGTCAAGAATAAAAAGACGAATATTCCGGTTGGGCAAACCTGGTCTACTTTGAATGGGTATCACGAAACACTAACGTTAGAGGTTTTGGAGACCACTACTTTGTATGTCTTTTTTGTTGATACTTATCCTGATGACAATAACGGAGAGCTTACTGTTTCTGTAGCTAAGTTATATTCCTAAGTAATAGGGTGGGTAAATCTCGCAATATTTATCCATCTACAATTATCTTATTAGGACTTACGCAGATACGCTATATATACTGTTCAAAACTATTGTCCAATAGTTAATTTACCCTATAAATAGTGCCTTTGCGTAAGTCCTGATTATATTAGATCATGTCCGGATGATCGCTAACAGCGGTTTTCATTTTGGTAGACCACAGTAGGAGCGAATGACCATAGGACTTACGCATGAACGCTATTGGTAGGGTGTGTTAGCGATAGCGTAACGCACAAAACCCTAAATCTATATGTCAGTGCGTAAGTCCTGGACCATTTGCTAACGTAGAAGCTCTTTGCTTTGCTCCGCGACCTGAAAAGTTAATGTACTCCCATGAAATTCACCATATCCGAAAACGTAATTATCAAGAAACCTCTCCCAGCAGCAGGTATTGTTTGCTCCAATCCTCAGCGCGCTCAACGTCTAGTCAACCGTTATTTTCCTTCAGCTCAATTACATACCGACAGTTGGGGCATAGTTATCTACACAGGTAGTTACCAGGGGCACTATATGTTTGTTGCCAGTGTACCAATGGGTGCTGGTGGATCTGGCTTTGCTTTTCTGGAAATGTATGCTGCTGAAGCTAATTATATTGTTCGCTACGGGTCTAACGATCGATATGTAACTCCAGACAATCTTAGAGACATTAATATCATTGACGAAGCTAATAACCTTTATGGGTTGATGCGCGATTCGGGTCTTTCTGCTTCACAATTGGGTCAGAGTCTTTTTGCTTCTCCCTTACTGGTAGACAGTCTTCGGCATCAGGCAGAATCACTGTTTTACCCAGTACAGTTAATGATTTGCCATCATGTTGAAGATTATCATGCTTATAATTACCCTGAGCTAATCGGAGAAAGGACTGATAATGTTAAAAGTCTGATTAATATCTTAGAAAGCAGTACCCAGAAAAATAGTGCCTGGGATATGGAAACTGCTGCTTTGTTTTGGCGAGCGACACAGTTTAAGAAACACGCAGTAACAGTTCTACAGTCCTTAATTAAGCATCGGGGAGAAATGACACCCTATGAAGGAGAGTATGGACGTATAGCAACAGAAATGGAACAAGTTTTTGGTCAGTTAATTTTAGATAGCTTAGTGGCCGTTTCTGTGGGTGTTTAAGGCTGACAGAGACTTTAATGCTGCTGTCAACCTAGAAAACTATGTGCGTCTTCCTTGACATGCTCCCGACGCCCGTGCTTGAGCGACAACGCGGGATTCTTCAACCCGCAAAGGAGTTGCAGTTTATACAGAGGTGATGTCCTCCCCCTGTGTTCTTATATTATAACATGGTCGCTTTCCTATACGACGTTCCCTTGCACTAGAACGCGGGACTTCTCGCTATTTTTTGTTAAAAATTAACACTAATAAACTGTGACTCTGGCAACGCTGCTATTTCTGTCGAAGTTGTGTTCAACACATATCCTAAAAGCTGATTTGTACCACTCATTTTAATCGCAGTACCCTCTAAAACACCATCATTATTTGGATCTAAATCCTGTACTGAAATATCTGCTTTGGTTAACAGTTCAAGTTCATCACTGACAAATGGTAAAATCAAATTTGTATTAATCCCAAACTCCTCAAAACTATTAAAATCTTCAAATATCAAATCAGATTTTGTCATCCCTCCTGTTAATCCAATAATATCTTCAGAAGAGTTAAAATCAGTAATAATTGCATTAGGCAATTCAACACTACTGGGAATTCCTGGAAGTAAAGAAATAACATTACTTAAATCTTGTGTTATTCCTGCTAACTCTGTTCTGAAAACATATACATCACTTCCCAAACCACCTTTATAAATATCAACACCAGCATCACCAATCAGAGTATCATTACCATCTCCACCATTTAATAGATCGGTACCTTTACCTCCATATAATATGTCATCACCAAGGCCACCGTTGAGAAAATCTGTGTCCTTGTTGCCATACAAAATATCATTACCACCCTCTCCAAATAACTCATCTTTCCCTTCACCACCAAAAATTAAGTCGTTGGCAGATGAACCAGTAATGATATCATCACCACTGAGAGCTAATACTCCCCCAGGAAAAGAAGTAGCTTGCTCTACTGTGAGAATCTCATTATCATCACCGTTTGTTCCCA
>NZ_JAAHGK010000072.1:0-11348 GCF_010672505.1 Okeania sp. SIO2B9
TCCCCTCCCAGGAGGGGAAGACAGGAGACAGAAGAAATAGGAATGAGCGAGGAGGTAGGAGTAAGAATTATCAATTTGGGATTTTTCTACCATAGTCAGCCCAAAATACTAGCTTTTTGCAGCTCACAGGCACCGAAAAGCTGGCACTTTTTTGAACCCCAAAAAGGCTAATACCTTATATTTATCAATACTTTGAGAATTAATCACCAAGCCCTACATAATATAAGGTGACAATTTCTAATTTGTCTACCGATATCTAAAAAATAAGTCTATTGAATGCTGGTTTCTGTGTGCCAAATTTAATTCTGGTGCTTTTATAGCGTGATCAATACGGAAACAAAATTTTGAGTTGGAAGAATTAATTAGGAAAGAAAATACACCACTCAAACAAATAAAGAAAGAGAAAAATATGAATATCAAAGCTATTGCTCTGGCATCTGTTATTGGTTTATCTACTCCTGCGGTCGCAGATATTACCTTAAATTCTCATAGTGCTTCTGCAATGCCTACCGACTTTGTCCGTCCAACTGGAGCTTTCATGGATAATAGCGAAAATTGGGTTGTTTGGCTGAAATTAGATGAGTTCGGAAACTATACCTATGAAGCTCAATCTCGAAAAACTGGCGCTTCTCTAACTTTGAAAAATGCCTCAATTACAGGGAATAACCAACGCTATACTTATACCTTTAGAAATGGAAGTCACAAATATATTATTGCTCACCGACCTAAAGACCCGTCAATCATCCGCCTGACTGTTGTCAACCCACAAGGATATGTAATATTAAACCGCCTGATGGAAAAGGTTGGTAATGATTGGGATGTCTAAAAACAAAGGAGTGATATTTTTGGCGTTGCTGATTGGCTTTGTTGCACAAAAGATGGTGTTTAGGGTAAGCTCCAGAGCTACAAAGTAGAAATCTAGTTAACTTCCAACTAAGGGAGTTTTTTGCGATTCCGGAACGGATCGCGGAGCGAATCGCTACTTTCATGCAACAAAGCCTAAAATTAGCAAAAAAGTGGTTTTGCTTGTACCGATCGGTTGACAACTGAAGTATTGCCCAAGTATAGCAATAATACATGGGAATTGGTATAATTTCCATTTATCCTGACTCCTGAGGACTGACTCCTACCCCTAGCAAAAGACTTTCCATAAGCAAACCCTAATTATTTAACCCAATATAGCGTTTCCCAAGCTAATAAGGTACAGTTGTTTTTCTTCTTTATCGATTCCTACAGAACCAGAATTACTACTCCCTACTCCCTAAAACCAAGGAATTTTGTACCTCACAAGTATGGGAATTGCTATATTATATTACATCAGCAACTAATATAGCGCTGTGCGCAGGCAACTGGTAATAAGCAACAGCTCCGGAAGGGGGAATAAAAAGCTGATAAGATAAGACTTTTAGCTATTAGACATCTGGTAAAAATCAAAAATCAAATCAATTCTCACACTAGATATATCAATTATT
Organism: Okeania sp. SIO2B9; assembly: GCF_010672505.1. Lineage (NCBI taxonomy): Bacteria > Bacillati > Cyanobacteriota > Cyanophyceae > Oscillatoriales > Microcoleaceae > Okeania > Okeania sp. SIO2B9. The sequence goes on from NZ_JAAHGK010000072.1 coordinate 1,473, forward strand.
TCTCCTCCTGGGAGGGGGAGGGGCGAGGGGTGGGTTCCCTACTGCCTACAGCAAAGCTGCCTACTCCCTCTTTTGGAGGAGATGTCTATTGGACAGTTCCTGTAATTTGTAAATATGCCAGCGCACATTGCTATATCATGTCCGGATAATTAGTGATCAAAAAACTTTCTCTTTCTCTTCTCCTTTGTTCCCTCCTGACTCCTGAGTTCCCATCCCAGGAGGGGGAGGGGCGAGGGGTGGGTTGACTCCTGACTCCTCCGTCGTTTATTTATAACTGTTCAACCGGACATGATATAACTATAACTCAACAAGATATGATAATAAAAACTAAACAGTTGTTCAGGAGAATATAGTTTATGACATTGCTATTAGCTGGAGACATTGGCGGTACTAAAACAATACTACAATTGGTGGAAGCTAAACGAGAAGAATCCAAGGGGACTGTGGAATTTAAGAGCCTTTATGAGAATCGTTACTCTAGTCACGATTTTCCAGATTTAGTACCTATAGTACAAAAATTTTTGGCAGAAGCAAATGAGAAATTGGGTGAGCAATTCCAACCAGAAAAAGCGTGTTTTGCGATCGCTGGTCCGGTCATCAATAATACTGTTAAATTAACTAACCTACCTTGGATGCTGGATGCTAAATTGTTAGAAAGTGGATTAGGGGTATCCCAAGTTAGCCTGATCAACGATTTTGAAGCAGTAGGTTATGGAATTTTGGGTTTAACTGACAATGATTTGGAGACTTTACAAACTGGCGAACCTCAAGGTGATACTCCAATAGCTGTAATTGGTGCAGGTACGGGATTAGGAGAATGCTTTTTAATTCGAGGAGGAGGAGCAGTCAGGGTTTACGCCACAGAGGGGGGTCATACAGATTTTGCACCACGCTCTGAGTTAGAATTTGATCTATTAAAATATTTGTTAGCAAAGCATAATATAGACCGAGTGTCCGTAGAAAGGGTGGTTTCAGGCATGGGAATTGTGTCAATTTATCAATTTTTACGCGATCGCAAATCTGCTGCTGAATCTCCTGAAATAGCGGAAGTACTAAGAAAGTGGGAAACAGAAATTGGCTCAAGTGAAATTACAGTAGATCCTGGTGCAGTTATTGGGAAAGCTGCATTGGAAAAGAGCGATCGTTTGTGCGATAAAACTTTAGAGCTGTTTGTGGGAGCTTATGGAGCGGAAGCAGGTAATTTAGCATTGAAACTTTTACCTTATGGTGGTCTATATATAGCAGGTGGTATCGCTGCTAAAATCCTGCCACTGATGAAGTCAGGTACTTTTATGGAAGCTTTTAACCATAAGGGGCGAATGAGAGTATTGTTAGAAAAAGTACCCGTTCATATTGTGTTAAACCCTAAAGTGGGATTAATTGGTGCGGCGATTCGTGCTTCTAATTTATAGGCAATGATACTAAGTAGGGGAGTGGGGGAGTGGGGGAGTAGGGGAGATTAAATATTGAAGTAATTGGGAGTTCGGTAGTTTTGGTACAAAAAATTACGATTAGACCATTTGAGGTGCTGTGAGAATTATTAAAACCCTGATTAATATTATGTCCGGATAATTAGTGATGCAAAAACTTTTTCTCGTAAGCGCCTTTTCTTCCCTCCTGTCTCCTGCCTTTCTTTCCGTACCGTTACTACCGATCACCTTAGCGAAACTGATGCAACTGTTGACTTTTGACTTAAAATACTACTGAATCTCCTAAATTCTAACTTTTAATTTAAAATTTCTCACTTTTAACTTTTGACTTATGATTAATTGGAGACCCTATCTAGAATCAATTTGTCGGGAATATGCCAAATGGTGGGAAGTTTATACTCTGACGGATGTGAGAGGAAAAAAGTCTCTTCAGCAACCTCAAAATATTTCCCCACTGTTGGATTTGGGTTTGATGGTACAAACTGTTGCGGAAGAAAAACAGAGGGAACGTCCAAAAGAGAAAATTGAACGGTTGACGGTTTTGGACGGTTTGCGCAAATATGCTCCAAATCATGTTTTGTTGGTGGGGCGGCCGGGGTCGGGAAAATCAACTGCTTTGGCCAGATTATTGTTGGAGGAAGCGGAGAAATTAAGATCCTCTATTGGTCTTCCCTTGGGAAGCACGGAAATAAGAGAAACTCCGCTGTTGGAGGAAGCAGAAAAATTGAGATCCCCCCTTAGTCCCCCCTTCTCAAGGGGGGAAACAAGAGAAACTCCTTTGGGAACAGGGGAAACAAGAGAAACTCCTGCCTTTCAAAGGAAGGATGAAGGAGAAACAAAAGAAACTCCTTTGGGAAGAGAGGAAACAGGAAAAACTCCCCCCTTTCTAAGGGGGGTTGGGGGGGATCGACCCAAAATTCCCATCCTCATCGAACTCCGCTATAGTCAATCTTCTGTACTTTCCAGAATTCAAGCATTTATCCACAAACACCACCCCACCATAAATATAGATACAGCAACTCTAGAAACTTTGCTCCGTCAAGGTGAATTTTTGCTGCTCTTCGATGGGTTTAACGAGATGGCATCGGAAGCGGCACGACAACTCTTAAGAATTTTTCGGCAAGACTACCCCAAAACTGCGATGGTGTTTACGACGCGAGATTTGAGTCTGGGGGGAGATTTGGGGATTGAGAAAAGGTTGGAAATGCTACCTATGACGGAATCTCAAATGCAGGAGTTTGTCTGTGCTTATTTGCCTTTTGATGGTGAAAAATTATGGCAGCAGTTGCAGGGGAGGTTGCGGGAGTTGGGGGAAACTCCGATGTTTTTGTTGATGTTGTGTTCGGTGTTTGGTTATAATAAAGTAATACCTGCTAATCTGGGGTTGGTGTTTCGGAGTTTTACTCAGACTTATAGTGGTCGCCTCAAGCAGGATGTTCCGGTTGATGAAAGTTCAAGACTTTGGTGGGATAGGTTATTGCAGGAGTTGGCGTGGGTGATGACGAATGGGGAGTCGAAAACTGAGATTATGGTTGCTATTTCTCGCCCAAAAGCTGAGGAGGTGTTGACGGAGTTTTTGCGAGGGGAGGTGGTAGCTCCGACTGACTGTGCGATGCGTTGGTTGGAGGATTTATTGGAGCATCATTTGATTCAGGTGGGAGATGATGGTCAGATTTCATTTCGCCATCAGTTGTTGCAGGAGTATTATGTGGCGGAAAGGTTGTTGTCGCTGTTGTCTGGTTTGAGTGACTATGAGTTGCAGTGGGATTATTTGAATTATTTGAAGTGGACGGAAGTAGTGGCGTTGATGTTGGCGTTGGTGGAGGATGAGGGGTTGGTGGTGCGGGTAGTAAGGTTGGCGTTGGAGATAGATTGGTTTTTGGGGGCGAGGTTGGTGGGTGAGGTGCAAAGGAGGTTTCAGGAGCAGGCGTTTGTGGAGGTTGAGCGGTTGGAGTTGCCTGTGTTGGTCAAAGTTGAGTTGGCAGGGTTAACGAAGTCGGTTGCTGCTGTTCCGGGGTTGGTTAAATTATTGGAAGACTTAGACAAATATGTGCGTCGAGGTGCAGCAGATGCTCTGGGTGAAATCCGCTCGAAAACTGCTGTTCCGGGATTAATTAAACTACTAGAAGACTCAGACTATCTTGTGCGTTATAGTGCAGAAAAAGCTCTGGGTGAAATTGGTTCGGAAACAGCAATTCCAGAGCTAATTAAACTCTTAGAAAACTCAGACTATAGTGTGCGTGAGAGTGCAGCAAATACTCTGGGTAAAATTGGCTCAGAAACTGCAATTACGGAGTTAATTAAACTCTTAGAAAACTCAGACTCTGGTGTGCGTGATAGTGCAGCAGATGCTCTGGGTGAAATTGCTTCCGAAACTGCAATTACGGAGTTAATTAAACTCTTAAAAAACTCGGACTCTGGTGTGCGTGATAGTGCAGCAGATGCTCTGGGTGAAATTGGTTCGGAAACAGCAATTCCAGAGCTAATTAAACTCTTAAAAAACTCAGACTCTGGTGTGCGTAAAACTGTAGCAAATACTCTGAGTAAAATAGGGTCAAAAACTGTGATTGTTGAATTGAATAAACTCTTAGAAAATTCAGACCCAGACTTGCGTGAAACTGTAGCAAAACTTATAGAAATAATTGGCTCAAAAAGTGTTAATTCTAAGTCTATTAAACATTCAGAATACAGAGACTACGACTATGATGATTATAAGATGAGTTGCATATATTCTCAAGATGAAATTGATCCTAAAAGTGCTATTCGGAGCTTAATTATATTCTTAAAATACAAATGCTTCAGTTCAATTTTCTCTTCTAGCATAGCAGATGCTCTGGCTGAATTGATTGACTCGGAAATTGCTATTCATGGGCCAATTAAACCTCTAGAACACCCAGAAGACATTGAATATCCAGAAGAGATAGAATACATAGATATAATATCGGGTGTCATAAATGATTTGAGTAAAATTGGCTCAGAATTGGCAATTGAAGTTTTAATTAAAATCTTAATCTTAAACAAATATGACATAGATGTAATATTAGATGTGGCCGATGCTTCAACAAAAATAGTTTCAGAAGCAGCTATTACAAAGTTAAATCAAGTAATGATTCCTATGTTAATTGAAGTTTTAGAAGATGAAGATACCGATCCAGATGTTTACTATAGAGTAGTAGATACTTTGATGGATATCGACTCACCTTCTGTAATTCCTGGGTTAATTCAACTCCTAAAAAGCTCAGATGATCATGTGCGTGATAGTGCAGCAGATGCTCTGGATTATCTTGGCTCTGAAAGTACAATCATTGAGTTGAATAAAAAACTACAGAGTGATAGCCTTTTTAAAGCAAGTCTAGATAAAATTATTGAAATTATTTACAGTATCCAACAACGCCTTCAATACTACAAACCAATCCCCAAAATACCCATGTCTAACACACTTTCTCACAACTACGCCCTACTAATAGGAGTCGGCGACTGCGAATACCCCAAATGGTCACTTCCCACCACAGTCAAAGACGTTCAAGCCATCAAATCATTCCTCACAAACCCCGAATTATGTGGTTACATAAACAATGAAAATTATCTCCGCTTCCTCTGCAATGAACAAGCAACAAAACAAAACATTTTAGACAATTTAAACTGGCTCCAACAACAAGCAAAAAACGACCCAGAAGCTACAATATTAGTCTATTATTCCGGTCATGGTTGGCTAGATAAATCAACCCAAAACTATTATTTAATTCCCCACGACACCAGTCCGGTAAAACCACAAAAAACTGCATTACCAGCAACAGAATTTAACAACGCTCTCCAGCAAATATCCGCCCAAAAACTCTTAGTAATAATAGATAGTTGTCACGCCCAAGGAATGGCAACTGCTAAAGAAACAGAGGAACTAGAATTACCGGAAAACTTCAGTCAAACCGCCCTCCCGAAAAACTTAATAGCAGACTTAAGAACAGGAACAGGGCGAGCAGTTTTCACCTCATCCACAGGAGAAGAACAATCTTATTATCAAGAAGAAATGAGCATCTACACACAACATTTTTTGGAAGCATTAAACGGTGGAGGTAATAAACCAGGAGATAAATTTGTCACGGTTTCCAATTTAATGAATTATGTGGGAAAAACTGTTCCTGAAAGTGCTGAAAAATTAGGGGGAAAACAAACCCCTATATTTGACTTTTCCCAAATAGATGATTTTCCGGTAGCGTTATTGTGTGGGGGTAAAGGTTTACCGGATGGTGGGTGGGAAGAGATTCAGTCAGAAGTTCAGGAGAATATTCGAGCGGGGCGAGATATTAATACTGCTGGACGCGATATTAATATGGGCGATAAAATTGACTTTTCTGGCACTATTGGAGAGATAAATATTGGTGATATTGGCTCAAAACGAAGCTAGTAAAATCATGTCCGGATAAAATGAGTTTATTAATATCAGATCAAATTGTACAAGCAAGTGGCTTGTCAGAAGATGAAGTATTAGTAGAAATTGTGATTATGCTTTTTCAACAAGAAAAAATCAGCTTAGGTAAAACCAGTGAATTATTGGGAATACACCGAATGCAATTTCAGAAATTAATTAGCGATCGTGGAATTTGTGTCCATTACGACGTAGCCGAATTTCAGGAAGACCTCAAAACCTTACAAACAGAAGGCTGGTGATGAATTTTGCCCCCCTAACCCCCCAATTCTGGGGGGAATAAAAATTCATTAGCTGGTCAAAGTCCCCCAATGCGAGGGGGATTTAGGGGGCGTAGACCAGAACCAAATTTTGCCCCCCTAGCCCCCCAATTCTGGGGGGAACAAGAATTCATTAGCTGGTCAAAGTCCCCCAATGCGAGGGGGATTTAGGGGGCGTGGACCAGAACCAAATTTTGCCCCCCTAGCCCCCCAATTCTGGGGGGAACAAGAGTCAATGTGCTTCTAAAAGTCCCCCTCGCATTGGGGGATTTAGGGGGCTTTGATGTAGCAAATAAAACTTCTCAGACAACCTCTAAGCGAAGCGCAAAACCCAACCCAGGTCTACTTTACTTTTGACTTAAACCATACTTATCTTTCAAAGCATCTCTTGCTTGCTCCCGGTCATCAAAATGGATTTTCTCTGTTCCCAAAATTTGATAATCTTCGTGACCTTTTCCTGCTATTAATACCCCATCTCCAGGTTTTGCTTCCATAATGGCAGTACGAATAGCTTGGGAGCGATCGCCTATTACTAAAGGCTTAATTTCTGGAGATATTCCCTCTAAAATATCCTGTAATATTTTTTCTGGGTCTTCAGTGCGGGGGTTGTCAGATGTCACTACAGCTAAATCTGATAATTCGGCAGCTATTTTACCCATTTTTGGCCTCTTAGTACGGTCGCGATCGCCTCCACAACCAAATACACAAATCATCCGACCGGGAATAAAAGGTCGTGCTGCCTTTAATAAATTCTCTAAACTATCGGGAGTATGAGCATAGTCAACTATGACGCTGACATCTTGCTCATTACTAACCTGCACCTTTTCCATCCGACCAGGAACCCCAGGAAATTCTGATAAGTGAGCAACCACCATCGCCAAATCTAGACCCAAATGTAAAGCTGTTCCCACTGCTGCCAACATATTAGATAAATTATACTGTCCTACCAGTGGCAAACTAAAAGGAATTTCACCTTGGGGAGTATGCAGAATTCCTTTAACTCCGGTGGGTTGATATTCCAAGTCTGAAGCCCAAAAATCGGCGGAAGTGTTGCTCGTGCTATAGCTCCAAACTTGTTCCGGTTTCATTCTAGCGATTAACTTTTTACCGTAGGGGTCGTCAGCGTTAACTATAGCGCGACCCTTGAGATAGTCTGAGCTAAACAACAACGCTTTTGCCTCAAAGTAATCATCCATATCTTTGTGATAGTCGAGATGGTCTTGAGTCAAATTGGTAAATACTGCCATCTCAAAACTACAACCCCAAACTCGCTTTTGATGTAGAGAGTGGGAACTAACTTCCATAACTCCATATTTGCTACCTGCTGCTACTGCTTGCGCCAGTTGTTTTTGCAATTCCACTGGAAAAGGTGTGGTGTAAGCTGCTGTTTCCTCAAAACCAGGCCAACGAGAGTAGAGAGTGCCGAATAAAGCAGTTGGTAATTGAGCGTTATTGAGGAGAAATTCTACTAAGTGGGTGGTGGTTGTTTTGCCGTTGGTGCCAGTAATACCTACCATCTTCATTTTTTGCCCTGGATAGTCATAGAATGCTGTAGCAACTTCTGGACAAGTTTGAGTCATGTCAGCAACTGGGATAACACATTCATTTTTTGGTTGGTGTTTTTGAGCTGCTTGTTGAGAGACTAGAGCTGCTACTGCACCATTTGCGATCGCGCTTTCCCAAAATTCTCCTCCATCGACACGAGTACCTGGCATTCCTAAGAATAAATCTCCTGTCTGACAAGCATGGGAATTTGTGGCTAAACCTTTGATTTCTGTCTCTAATGCAGGATGATTATTGGCAAGGGAAATACTGGGAACTTTTGCTAATAATTCTCTCAATTTCATGTTAGGAACTCCTATCGTTTTTTGCTAAGATTTAGAGCTTTTTACCAGCAGGATTTTTTGGTTATCCTTACTACAAGTTTACCGAATAATTAAGGTTTAAAGCCTCTCATTTAAAGGAGAAAAAAGCGGTCGTTAGCGCAGCTTCCCGTAGGGTGGGATGGCAAGGCATCCTCGCTATATCCAATCGACCAAGAGAAGAAAAAATTTTCCTTTTAGTAAATCCTCTCCTTGAAAAGAAGAGGTAATAATTAATTATTAATTATTAATTATTAATTGTTGAAAAATATTTTTGTAACATTTGCTGCAATTTTCTCACTGATATTCTGGGAGAGGGACGTGGTATGAATTGTTCAGTTGTGGTATCCGCTTCACAGACGGAAAGCACGGGTACTTCATATTGATAAGCCGCAAACCAATCATCCCGGGTGGTAATGTCTCTAATCTCTAGGTAGAATTTACAGGGGTTTTCAGGGTCTTTCAGTATTTCTTCGAGTTTTTCTTGGAGTCCTTCGCAAAGATGGCAACCTGGTTTACTGTATAAAATTAGGTTCATGGTTTAAATTAAATTCTTTGGTTTATATCAAATCTGCTTGAATACTTATTATATAGTTGGGAGTAGGGGAGTAGGGGAGTGGGGGAGTCAGGGAGTGGGGGAGTGAGGGAGTGAGGGAGTAAGGGAGTGGGGGAGTAGGGGAGTGAAGCTTTAAACTCAGACAACACAAGATTCTTGCTTCTTCCCTCTTCCTTCTTCCTTCTTCCTTCTTCCTTCCTCCTTCTTCAATGGATTTAATTTTGCTCCCCTTCACAGAGACGCTGCAAAATATTGCTACGAAAAGTTTGTAATTCTATAGAAGGTTTCTTAACTTTAAATACTTCTGATAAAGCGTCAGACCATAAATTACGTTCAGCAAAAAATTTAACTCTAGCAAGAGCGATCGCTTCTTCTGTAGCTCCTTGTTTGTTTAAATCTAGATCGAGTTTGGCTAAATCTTGAGTAATAGCTTCATGTTCTTCTACATCCATAATGCTAAAAGTTCTTTGTTGCATACCAGCAATAGAACCTGTACTATCAAATATTCTCCAACGATAAGTATTACCAGGTTCTAATTCTTCCCCAGTATAATCAACTATTTCTTCATTTTCTTGAATGTCAAAAGTCCACAAAACCTCCTTGTTATTAGAGGGATGAATCTCAATTGTGTTTAATGGTCCTTGCCAAATAAATATAGGGCGAGTATTCCAAATTTTTCCTTCTACCTCTATTAGACCAGGAGAAACTAAACATAGGCCACCTCTAGAAGTACCCTCCTTCTGTTTTACTGGTGGGTCTTCATCTGATTGATTAAAGAAATCTTCAAAAGCTTTTTCCCAATTCTCATTAGAATTATTTTGTACTTGAGTAGTTTCTGCTATTACTCTTGGTAAATGTAAAGGCGTTGTTATTGTTAATGCTAAGAAAAATAACACCAGGTTTAATTTTTGATTGATCATAATTCTCGTTAATATAATTTAATTACAATTTTTATGAGTATTTATTCTTAGTTGAACAGAAATTATATCAAACATAGTTATAGCAATCCTAAATAGGTCGTGACAAATCAAAAAGTAAATAAAAAAGATGAAACTCTTGCCAGTTAAGTGTTCCCAGTTAAGTGTTCCCTAAAAAGCAGTAAGATTTTTGACACGAATAAAATAGGGTTGCTATAGTTAACTATACTATTTCCCTTTTCTCAATACAAATGATTTTCATAAATTCATATTATTTCAATAGTTAAAAAATGTTAAGACTATCATTACATTCTACCAATTAATGGGTTTAAATAAATTTGATGATTTTCAATACATGAATTACCATCTATTAAAAGGTATCTTAAGCTTTACTACAATATTATAGGCTAACTTTCCTGTAACCA
>NZ_JAAHGK010000720.1:0-3982 GCF_010672505.1 Okeania sp. SIO2B9
TCTCTGGTCGCTATATTGGTGGCTTTATTGTTGATGAATTTGAACAACAATTTGCTAACTATATAGCGACCAGAGCTGAGTACTTCTTGGACTCTGCTGTTTATTTCTTCAGCAATTGATTTATACTGTTGTGTTAAATCTAGGGGAGGAATATTAGTCATATTCAGAGTTAGAAATTAAAGAATAAAAGGCTAGTCAAATTTCTTGATATGATAACTGACTTAGAAAATCAAGCTACTGTTAACGTGAGTCTTGTAATAGCAATCCTAAATCATTTGTGATAATTTTATTGCTTCGGTGTTTCTCCCATACCTGTTCCCTATTCCCTATTTCCTAAAATATACAATATCTCATAACTTAAATAAGATTGCTAAAATACAATTTTAGCTACAATCTCAGGACAGATATTTTCTAGTATTAACTCAATCAAAACTTCACCTAACCTATAACTTTAGGTAGTAGTATAATTCTTTTTATATTTGATATATTTGCATCTAGAATAAATGGTTGAATTTATTGCTAAGACAAGTAATTTTTTAATTTACCTAAGAGTAATTAGAATTGTCTATTAGTTAACTCATAATAGGAGAATGCAATGTCAAAATCTTCTGTGATAACAGTTGATAATAAAGAAACTGAAAAAAAAGAGAATGTGTATTGGAAAGAAGAAAAATATTACTATGGTGAAAAATTAATAGAGAGTATACAAAAAAGATGTGCCGATCGCTTTGGTGGTTTAGTTTGGAAAGTCATACCTGATACTTATAAGTCAGGTCTTGAAAATCCTCCTGAACCAGCTATAGATTATGATGACTTGAGTGAGGCTATTAGCTAATATTAAAGTTAATTCCAAGCATCCTTAAAGTTAATTCAAAGGTAAGCATTCAGCAGTCAGCTAGGCTCCTATCGGAGGAAATGCCTCTTGCAGAGGAGCTAACGCTAACTTTAACAGCTATCAGCTTTATTACCTTTAAAGGAGAAAAAAGCAATTTTATCAAAGCTTCAGAGTACGAATATGTGGTGGAGAATGTAGTAGAAATTAAATGAATGCTTGCTTTATTCATTAGACATCTCCAATAATAAAAAATCAAATCAATTATTGCACAGCAATTATCAATTCTTTCTCCCTATTCCCTACTCCCTACTCCCTCATTTGGTGGAGATGTCTATTAAAAAGCTGTTTGCGCAGCATGACCTAGTAATAGCTGACCGCTAATAGCTGTTTGCGCAGCATTCCGCAGGAAATGCTTACATTTAAAGAATCCTCATATCTGCAATTCTAATTAACTATTCCTAGCTAGGTCTTCTAAAAATTAGAATTTCAGAATATACATTAATATAAATTAGTCATACCTCACTAGAAAGCATAATACTTCTAGTGAGGTTCATTATGATTTTTAATAACTAGGGTTTGCTGAAAAGTCTTTTGGTGAGGGTAGGACTCAGGAGGAACAGAGAACTATATAGGAGGTAGGAGGAAGAATTGTCAAAGTGATTTTTCTGCTCTTGTCTGCCTAAAATACTGATTTTTTGTACTGATTTTTTGAGCTTTTTAGACTGAAAAACTGACAGTTTTTTCGACTTAAAAGGAACTTGGCTTTATCTGTCAATGTTTTGAGAGTTAATCAGCAAGCCCTAACTAATATAAAATTCAACATACCAATTTTATATGAAGTTGCACAGAATTATGAAATTTATTAACCTGTATGTCTTAATCTACTGTCAATTCTGATTAAAATATTATTCTATGAAACTTCTTATAAATTTGGTATAAGTAACGAATATGATTCAATTAACAATTACAGATATAGCTATGGCTTTAGGACTTATTGCGATAGCTATTGGTCTATCAGCTTGGCAAAAATTAGGATTAGAATGGCAACTATTAATAGCGACAATTCGTACTATTGTACAGTTAATATTTGTTGGCTATGTATTAGAAATAGTATTCGATTATAAACAACCTTGGTTGGCGCTCGCTATAATTACTGTTATGTTAACAGTTGCTTCTGTTGTTGCTAAAAATAGAATTAGTAAAAAAATACCTCGATTATTACCTTTAGTTTGGGGTTCGATTTTAACCAGTACCGTTTTAAGTATCAGTTATACCAACTTATTAGTTATTCAACCTGAAACTTGGTACGAACCTCAATATTTAATTCCACTGGTGGGAATTGTATTAGGAAATGCGATAAATGGAGCAGCGATCGCTGGAGAAAGACTTGTCAGTATAATTAATTCTAGTCCGGTGGAAATTGAAACTTATTTAAGTTTAGGGGCAACTCCACAAACAGCAGTTGCTAAGTATAGAAAAGATGCTATTCGTGCTGCATTAATACCGAATTTAAACCAGATGATGGTAATTGGAATAGTTACACTTCCTGGAATTGTTACTGGTCAGTTATTAAGTGGTGTTAATCCTTTGGATGCTGTGGCATATCAAATGTTAATTATGTTTCTTTTGGCTTTTGCAAATTTGGTGACAAGTTTATTAGTTACTTATAGTTTATGTAGACAATTTTTTAATCAGGATGCGCAATTGCAAAATTTATAAAGAAGGAAGAAGTAAGAAGGAAGAGGGAAGAAGGAATAAGAAAGAATAAGAAAGAAGAAAGAAGGAAAGTATATGAGTCTATAGATCGATACTTTATGAGTTTTGGTCTTAATTTCTCTAAGACTAATCTTCAATAATAGTGAGTCCAAGATATATAGCATTTTGATAATTAAGTGAAAGCTTCATCTAATTTTCCTTGTTTCTTGAACACTACTCCTAAATGATAGTGATTTCAGGGAAAATCTGGTTTAATTTTAATAGCTTGATAGTAAGCTTCTATTGCTTCTCCATAAAGATTATTTTCTCGAAAAATACCACCTAGTGTATGATAATAAGCCCAATATTTTTTGGAATTAATTCCAATTCCTTGAGCATAAGCAATCAAAGCTTCCTCTAATTTTCATACTCTTGAGTATAATGTTCTGGTTGTTCTTTTTCTTTATCTGAAATTGAAACATTGTGATTATTTTGATTTTCACTACCATAATTTTCTAATAAACCAATAACATTTGAATTACATTCACCGATTACTTGCATTTGTTCGGCATTCAAAAATTCATAATAAGGGCGGTTGTCATCTCTGAAAAATCCTTTAGCTTTTGGTAAATATCCATCGAATGGTATATTTAATTTCTGACAGACGAAAGTTAAATCTGAGCGAATATTTTCATATTTACCAATAAAATAGACTGCTAATTTATCGTTGATTGTGTAAATATTCCAATTGTTTTTTGATGAATTAGAATAGTTATTTTTTAGCCAGTCGTTAAATTTAATAGATTTGTTTCGACAGCTAAAATAGTACCAAGATATAGCTCTCTCAAAAGGGTTTCTTTCAAAACAAAACTTGTAGTAGCTATCCCAAATCGAAGATTCTATTACATTTTTAATCTCTTTAGCAGTAATATGATTGAAATACTTTTTGTATTCATTTCCCTGAGCATCAAAATCTAAATAATTTTGTTGTCTTTTTCCAAGAAGTTTTCTGATAGCTTCATCTTACAAAGATATAGGAGTAATTACATCATCGTCACCACAAAATCTAGATAAATAAATTTCAATTGATGTACCAGAAGTCTTGATTATTTTCAGGAAAATAAATTTATATTTGTGAGAAATTATCATAATGAAAAGAGAAAATTAGAAAAGTTATCCAATTGAGCGATCGCTTCTAAAATACAGCACCATGTTTCGACTTTCAAAAAGTAGCAGTTTTCTGATATTTAAGACTTTTATCTTCACTAAATTCTCACTCTAAAAGTATGATGTTAATTACCAACACTCCCCTGCTCCCCTGCTCCTCTACTCCCTTACTCCCCTACTCCCTCACTCCCTCACTTCAACTATTAGGAATATGAGCAGCAACTTTTAAACCTTGTGGGTTATAAACCTCTAAAGGAATCTTGGCATTATTACTAATAGCCTTCA
>NZ_JAAHGK010000721.1:0-3979 GCF_010672505.1 Okeania sp. SIO2B9
TCTGACCACCACAATCTTTAAGTTCGTAAAGTTTAACACCTATTTGATACTCATATTGACTCAGTAACCTACCGTAAATATATCCTGCTTTACCATCTAAAAACCCTAATTGAATAAAGTAAAATAAAATAAACCTCAATATCGGTTTAAACGGTAATCTTACCCATATCTTCTTCAGAAAACGTTTACGCTGTACCGCATCCCCAAATAAACTTGCACCAATAGTTCCATCATCATCCTGACCAGTCAGTATATTATAATGTACTCGCGCTTCCCAGTTAGAATAACGATTGTGTCTTTCCAACCAGTGGAATAAATCACGAAAATCTTCGTGAAGCATATCATTTTTCAGATAGCCTACCTTTCCATTCAAAACAACGTGTTCATGCACTTCATTATCCCCCGTATTGGCCACTCCCTCAGTTCCTAAATTCTCGTAGCGACCTTCTTTATGCTTAAATAAACGCAGATTCCAATCAGGATATTTACCCCCATAACGAATCCATTTACCTAGAAAAAATACTCGTCTATTAAGGTAGTAACCATTGTAATTTGGGTCTTGAATAGCTACAGCAATTTCATCCCATTGCTCAGGAGTAATACGTTCGTCACAATCAACAATAAGTACCCACTCATTCCGAAATGGCAAATTTTCTAAAGACCAATTTTTCTTTTTTGGCCATTGACCATTAAAATGGAACTGTACTAAATTTGCTCCATAACTTTCTACAATTTCCCCGGAATGATCGCTGCTTTGAGAATCTACTACAAATATCTCATCTGCTCTTGCAACACTATCTAGACAAGCGGGTAAATTTTTTTCTTCATTCTTAGCCGGGATGAGAACTGAAACTGGTATCTTAGATGATGTCATAGTTCAGAATTTTATAGATAGGTATTACCTTATTTTATTATCGCTATAGTTCGAAGGCACTAATAGTTTTGTATTGAGTTGCCTTGGGTTAGTATTTAGATAGTTAGGATTTGATGTTGAGTGGCCTTGAGTTAATCTTTAGGTAAGTACGATTTGAGATTGAGTGGACTTGGGTTAGTATTTCTACAGGACGATCAACTTTTTTTACCTACCACCTAAAATCTACCACATAATACCTACTTCATAAATATCATGCCCTGATATTTTGAGTGGCTTTGGGTTAGCTTTTAGGCAGGGCGATCGGCTTTTTTTACCTACCACCTAAAATCTACTTCGTAGATATCATGCCCTGAATAGCTGCACCTAGATAGCCTATTTGAGCATAAGCATAGACAAAATTATCAAAACGTTTGGCCGGGTCTGCTATATTTTTTAGAGACTTGTACACACCCCTAATCATTCTATCGCTCCCCTTTCTTATTTGTCTAAGACCCGCCTGACCAGCTAGTTGTTCGCGATAACATTCGCTAATGCCTTGCCACCAACCTCTCTCAATAAACCAGGAAGGTCTAACCCTTTCAGGAGCTACATTATGAGCAACCAAAGCTTCAGGTAAATAAGCTACTTGCCAACCTTGCTTGATTGCTAATTCTGTGGTGTGTAATTCTTCATTAGACAGTAGCTTTTTGCCCACTCGACCTAAGTTAGTATCAAAGCCATCAATTTGTTCAAGAAATGTACGACGAATGGAATAATTTAAACCTCTGGGAGTTAAACCAGGCTGATTAATATACACTACAGAATCACCAAGGTCATAGTAACCTAGGTTTCCTGATAATTCTGGAGAAAGCCATTTGGGGGGGGTAATTCCTTCTGGCCAAATCAAGGTAACTTTACCACCAGCGATCGCTAGTTTTTCATTACTTTGAAAAGCTTCTTGCAATACCCTTAACCATTGGGAACTAGCAACAGCATCATCATCAAGATAAGCTAAAATTTCTGCACTGGCTGCTTTTGCCCCTGTATTTCTGGCCACAGATAATCCTGTGACTGGCTCATATACATATTTCAGATTGGGACTAGGATATCTTGCTTCTACTACTTCGCGGGTGCGGTCAGTGGAAGCATTGTCTACTACTACTACTTCAAAGCTACCAGGAAAATCCTGTCCAAGTAGGCTATCTATGGCAGCTCCTAAGTAATTGTCCCGATTATGAGTGCAGATAATAGCAGATATTTTGGCCATAGTTAATTCTTACTATTTTGGAGTTTTCACGGATTTTGGCCGAACTTACTATTTACTAATTTATTCTAATTTATTATCCTTTATTTTCAGTTTACACTGGATTATACCAATTCTCAAAAGTAATGATATACTTAGGTAAGACTTCAGTTATTAAGTAATTAACGTAGGCAAAACAACTTTTTTGCTAATTAGTAGCCTAGTTAATGTTAATTATTCTTATGTTTACTTATCTGTAGGGGCGTTAGCGGCAGCTAACGCCTCTATTCCCCTAATCCCCGACTCAAGAAAATGTAGAAAAGTTTTTGAGAAATAGTATTATTTGTTTGTATTCCCATGAATTCTCCTCAAGCTACTTCTAAGAAACTAATTTTGGTCACAGGTCCTGCTCGCTCTGGTAAAAGTGAGTGGGCTGAAAATTTGGCGATTAGTTCTCACAAACAAGTAATTTATATAGCTACCTCTCAAGTTGATGGTCAAGACCTAGAGTGGCAAACTCGAATTGAACAACATCAAAACCGTCGCCCTCCTGATTGGACTACCTTAGAAATACCTGTGAAACTATCAGAAACTTTGACTACTTATGCACATCAAGACTGTTGTATTTTGGTAGATTCTTTAGGTACTTGGTTGGCTAATATTTTGTCACAAGATGAACCAGCTTGGAATGAAACTTTAGCAGCTTTGATTGAAGCTTTATTAAAAGCTAGTAGCGATGTAATTTTAGTGGGTGAAGAAACAGGTTGGGGAGTAGTTCCTTCGTTTCCTATCGGACGACTATTTCGTGATCGCCTTGGTCATCTGATTCGTCGAGTTGGAGTAATTTCTCAGTCTGTTTATCTAGTTACAGGAGGTCATGTTTTGAATCTTAGTGCTTTAGGCACACCTTTGAATATTTAATTCTTAATTTATTCTAAAGGAATAAAGTATTAGCTTCACTCCCCAATTTTAACGATGGAAAAGTTAGAATGAAGGTAGATGAACGAGGCTATTTATTAGCTTTGAAGTTCTATGAAACGGAAAATATCGGAGCTAAAAATTATGGCATCTCACGATCAAGTCAAACAATATATTGCCTGTTGGTTTCAGTTAGGTAAGAAGGTATTAATGAGAAATGGCCAAGCAGCTATAAAACCTCAAATCGTACTTTTAGGCGATCGCTACAGTCAAGATTTTGAATCATGCTGGCAACAAATTTTATCTTCTGGATCGGGAGATTGTTTTTTAGAGGGGACACATCAAACAATTGCAGAATTATTATCTCCAGAGTGGGACATTAGTGATTGTGCCCGTTGTTCGATGCCTATCCCATCTCGTGTTAAAGGAATGCCCCCAGATTGTTGTCCATGTTTCGATTTACCTAGTTGGCCTGATAATGAAAAACCATTGCCGCGATCGCCCATCAATAATAAATCATATTTACTGGGTATTTGTGAGCGATTATTCAACAAAAAAGAAAGTATTACTACTCATAGTCACCATTCTGAATAGGAAGATTTTAAGCATCTTTTCGGGTATTTTGGAAAACATTCAAGAATTCACAAGTAATTCCTGACTAACTTTGAGCATTTATAAATGTCCGCGCCCTATTTGCGTAAGTAAGTCGGTGAAAAAAAACCAAAGTATGTAAAGAAATTTTAAGCAGTTTGATTTGAGTAAAATTTAAAACGTTCTGTACTGTAGTTTCCCTTTTCTCCCCTAGCTTGAATACCGTCAATTACTGCATAAGCAAGATCTAATATCAAATCCGGTAGCATCGGTATAAAAAAATTAAACCTGATAAATTAAGGGATGAATAGTAAGAGTTGGGCGATCGCCATGCCGAGATTGTTAAAGCTAGAACCACACAAAAGTATCGAAGA
>NZ_JAAHGK010000722.1:0-3968 GCF_010672505.1 Okeania sp. SIO2B9
TCTTCGATACTTTTGTGTGGTTCTAGCTTTAACAATCTCGGCATGGCGATCGCCCAACTCTTACTATTCATCCCTTAATTTATCAGGTTTAATTTTTTTATACCGATGCTACCGGATTTGATATTAGTGATTCAACTTTACATCAGTAAAATTTAAGTTGCAAGTGTTTTAGGCCAACTTCATTAAATCTTCATAAATAAAGACTGATCTTTACTAAATCTTCAAGATACAAATTTCATAATTCTGTGGCGAATAAAGGCGACCGCTGTAATTAAATAACAGTTATAAAGACCTAAGCAAAATCAAGTAATTAATTTGATTCGCTAAAATTTTTACAACAATTGAATTAATTATCGCTATAATTTTTACCTTTGCTGAACATAACTATCAAACCTTTCCCGTAACTGTTCAACTGTCAAATTCTGCATCCAATATTCTACCAAAGCGTGACCAAATGCCCAAGCATTCCGGTCTGGTGAAGAAGGATTTTCTAATAACAAAGGCCAAAGTGCCAGTAAGTCAAAACTACCTAAATTTGCATCCCCACTAAAGAGGGAAAATAAATCGTAAGCCAT
The DNA here is from genome assembly GCF_010672505.1 of Okeania sp. SIO2B9. NCBI lineage: Bacteria > Bacillati > Cyanobacteriota > Cyanophyceae > Oscillatoriales > Microcoleaceae > Okeania > Okeania sp. SIO2B9. The sequence continues at coordinate 576 of NZ_JAAHGK010000722.1, forward strand.
TTGTAACTTACCAATAACCACAGGCAACTCTTCCACCGGAATTTTTTCTGCCAACAAATAAGCTAAAGTTGGCGAACCAGTTGTCAGAGTAGAAACAAACTGCAACACTGGACTCTTTAACAAAGCAGTTAACCCCTGAGTAGTCGCCATTTGAAAAGTGTAACGATCGATAATTTTAGCTGCTGCAACAGTACGAACCTCGCGATCGCGCAAAAACCGAGCCAGACGTATTTGTTTAGCAGGACCAATAGCTTCTAGCAAAGACATAGAAATAGCATCAACATTCCAAGCACCTCTGTTACTTTGAATATCCCCCGTAACCACAGGCAAAACTTGATTACAAAAATCCCCAAATATTTCTGCGCGATATTGAGTCGCCTCCCGAATAGACTTTTCCTTCGCACCTTTACCCCAAACCCAATCATAAGGAGGTTGCCATTCTCGGATAGGTCGCAAACGGTCAACTTGGGTAACAATCACAATAGCAGGCAAATCTGCAATTTCTATTTTTATGTCTTGGAGAAAGTCTACATCCATTTGTAGCGCCGGGTCGAGAGCAGGAGTAACCAGCAACAATAAATCAGCAGTTTCAGCATAGTCGAGTACAAGTTCCCGCAAGTCTGGGCGGTTTGCTTGTTCGTAACCTGGTGTATCCCACAAATTGAGAGTCTCTCCAGTTTGCTGCCATTGATAATTTTGAATTTTATCGGTACTCGGTAATACATCAACTTCAGCACAGTCAGCTTGAAACAGAGTATTAATCAAACTACTCTTTCCCGCTCCAGTGCGCCCCACCAACAAAATATTAACAGGTTTTTGCTCTACAGTTTCAGCGGGTTGAGCTTGTTCGAGAATTTGTTCGAGAGTTTTAGTTTCTGCCTTCGGGAGACTAGGACTGGGAATAACAGACTCAGAAAATTCTAGGTTTTTGCCTCCGTAGAGAGCGATCGCCTGCTGGCAAAGATTTCGCAATGCCACTTCCCGTAATATCTGACTGAAATTCATCAATAACTGTTGGTTTGCCTGGTCACTGTAACGCCGACTTGCTAGTTTAGCTGCTGCTGTTACTGGGTTAAAAAACCATTGTGCTAAACCCCAAGCTTGGAAAAGTTTCCGTGCTGAAGGTTCTAATTTGCGATAAATTTCATATCCCTGATACGCTTGACCGACAGTTATTTGATTCAAGGTTGGAGATAATTTTTGCATCCATCGATTCATATCATCAACTGTACCTCGAATTAGACCGTAAGCTTGGGGAATGTAGATATTGAGCAGAGGATATTTGCCCTCCGGATGGTAAGTATTAGCAACAGCAACTATTACTGCTTGACAACGTTGCCAAAATGTTTGCCAGTCTTCCCACAGAGGAAGGTCGTTGCGTGATGATTTCAGAATTTCTTGCAGAGCAGTTTCTACCTGGAGAGTTGCATCACTTTTTGTGGGTAGGGTTGTCGTGTCATCAGTAAATTCTATTTGTTTGTTAACTTTTGCCATTACCTCTTTCATTTGTGCAACTGCCGGTCGCGTCCATTTGACCAGTAACCAACGCCATCCCACAAAGAGGAGGATAAATACGCCCCATATCCAGTTTATTCCCCACTGGTTGATTTGCATTCCGGCAGATATCATCAGGAAAGCTACAACACTAACAAGGGGAAAAGCTAAAATTACTAATTGCCACAGTTTTAATCGTATCATTATATGTTATTTATTTGAGTTTATATATTCAAAAGTTTACCTTGAGTTTTTCCCTGTGGCAGTTTTATATAGAAATTCCCATGCTGGAGAGGTACAAAATTTTTGGTTCTAGGGAACAGGGAACAGGGAATAGAAGACAAAATTAAAAGAAGATAGCTTGGCATTGGCAAATCTCAGAATAGCTGTGGAATTAGACAAAAGTCTTACAGCGATTTTCATTTGGGTAAACTACAGTAGGGGCGATTCGCGTTTGCGGAGCATTCCGTAGGAAATCGCCCCTACACGATTTTTGCCTGTGAAGATGTGGTTCATCAATTTGAAAAGCGCTGTAAGGATTCGGCTAAGGAAGACTCTGATTTTAGTCATCTCTATTCAGATGAGCGATTTCAAGCCATTACTGCAACTGAACAGACTCAAGAATCAGTTCAATAATTGTTTTCTGAGTACCTGTACTGGGTGTGGTATTTAGATATAGCGCTATACAAATATGCTCAAGATGTTCTTCTGTTCCCTACTCCCTACTCCCTACTCCCTACTCCCTACTCCCTCAATAAAAAAATCAAGTAATGCCTGAGTTGTTTCCTCTGGAGCTTCCTCTGGCAAAAAGTGACCACATGGAAAAGCTTGACCGCGCACATCTATTGCTCTTTCTCGCCAAGTTTCCAGCACATCATAACATTTTTCCATCACCCCGCGCTTTCCCCACAACACAAGTAACGGACATTCTATTCTACTGTTAATATCTTCTGCATCATGTTCCAAATCAATACTAGCTGCGGCACGATAGTCTTCACAAGTTCCATGAATACTGGCAGGGTCGCTAAAACAACGAATGTATTCTGCTATAGCATTCTCGGTAAAAGCAGCTTGGTCATAACTCCACTGTTTTAGTTTGCTGACAAGATAAAATGCTGGGTCAGAACCGATCAGGCGTTCGGGAATATTGTAGGGTTCGAGCAGAAAAAACCAGTGAGAATAAGCAGTCGCCAGTTGTTGGTTGACAGTTTGAAAAATTTTCCTGGTTGGTACAATATCGAGAACTGCTGCTTTTTCCACACAGTGGGGGTGGTCGAGTAAAAGGCGATGGAGAACTCTACCTCCACGGTCGTGACCTGCTGCCAAGAATTTGGAGTAACCTAGAGCTGCCATAACTTCTACTTGGTCTTGGGCAGTCACTCGTTTGGAATAGGTGAGATGTTGAGGATCGGAGGGTGGTTTGTCACTCTCGCCATAACCGCGTAAGTCTGTGCAGATGACGGTGAAGTGTTGGGCAAGAGCGGGAGCGACTTTGTGCCACATAATATGAGTTTGAGGATAGCCATGTAATAGTAGTAGGGGATAACCTTTTCCACCTTTGACTAAATTAATGGTGGCATTGGAAGTGGGGATTTTGTGGTAGGTAAATTGTTCAAACATGAAAATTTATTTGAGTTATAGCGTTTCACGGAATTCAAAAGTCAAAAGTCATGCATTCAAAAGTTAGATTTTATCAGTTCAAAACTTTGATGCTACCGAAATTATTTAACATTTAAAGGAGAAAAGCGGTCGAGGGATGGTGAGGTCTTCTCGCCATATCAATGAGACCAAGAGAAAAGAAAAAATTTTCCTTAAGCGGTCAATCCTATCCGTTTTCAAGCAAAGGTAATAATTAATAATTAATAATTAATTGTTGAATCCCTTTCTATAGATTTTTGG
>NZ_JAAHGK010000723.1:0-3959 GCF_010672505.1 Okeania sp. SIO2B9
AGCTCCTGTGCCAGATTTGATTTTTTTTCCGACAAAGGTTTCTAGTTGATTCAATTCTCCTACCTCTGGGATAGTTTCTGCGCTCGTAAGCATCTGGTAGAAGTGTTCCCACGAGTTTAACCCCATCAATAATCGTTGTGCGTGAAACTCCTGTAATTCTCTCTATGGCACGAAAACCCATGCCATTAACATACACTTTCCAGCAGTTGCGCTTGGCATCATCACTATATCCGTATGGGTTGATATTCTGGGATCAATTGACGGCCACACTTGACACAGATATAATTTTGCTTACCTTTTCACGTGACCATTTTTATGGATGTGGTGACTGTGGCATTCTGGACATTCCATGACATCTCTCCTTGAACTCTAGACGCTGATCATTCTCTGAATTATCTTCTTTTCTGACAACGCCCAATAATTTATATTTGCAGATAGAAACCTAAGCACAATAGTTATTTTTTTGTGCTAATGTAAAATGTGAAAAATATAACCAGACTAATATAGTTGTTTTCTAAAAAGTAACGTAGAAAAGAAAGCAAAAACTAGGGTGAATTAACATCAACCAAATTAGTTAAAACAAAACTCAGTGAAACATTATTTTAGTCAGGACTTACGCAAATTTACCTTGAAAGCGCCATATGTAGGGGCGCAATTCGGAGCTTTGCGGAGCGCAAATGGCATTCGCCCTCATTAGATTTAGTGTCTGTGCGTAAGTCCTGTTAATAAATCTTGACAACTAAAAGTGCGATAACAAAATGATTCCTCAAAAATTGCAACTAAAAAATTTCCTCAGCTATCAGGAAGCAACTCTAGATTTTACAGGTCTGCATACTGCCTGTATTTGCGGACCAAATGGTGCAGGAAAATCTTCTCTACTGGAAGCGATCGCCTGGTCGGTGTGGGGAAATAGTCGCGCCGCTACTGAAGATGATATTATCAGTCTGGGAGAAAAAGAAGTACGGGTAGACTTCACCTTTAGCAGCAACGGTAATGTTTACCGTGTTATTCGTGGTCGTCGTCGGGGAAGTTCAGCTACTCTAGAATTTCAAATTAGCACTGGTTCCCGGTTTAAAAGTCTGACTCAAAAAGGTGTCCGTGCAACCCAACAAACTATTATCCAACATCTCAAACTCGACTACGACACATTCGTTAACTCAGCATATCTGCGTCAAGGTAGAGCAGATGAATTTATGCTCAAACGTCCTAATGAACGGAAAGAAATTCTCGCCAACCTCCTAAAACTCGACCAATATGACACCCTTGGGGAAAAAGCTAAAGATACTGCTCGGCAGTTCAAAGCGAAAGTGGAATTACTTGAACAGACTTTAGAAGTAAACCAAAAACAACTCCAACAAAAAGAAGCGATCGCTAAACAACAGACTCATCTCCAAACTACCCTTACTCAACTCCAGCAACAACAAGAATGTGATAAAGAACGACTCAAACAACTGCAAATTCAACAAAACCATCGTCAAACCTGGGAAAAACTACTGCACGGACAACAACAACAATATGACAAACTGGTGCAAGAATGTTATCGCCTCCAACAGGAATTCAAAACTACTCAACAACAACAAGATGAACTATTAGCAGTTTTGCAACAGGAAAATGAAATTAAAGCTGGATATGCTCATTTCCAAAACTTGCAAACTACCGAAGAGAATTTATCTGCAAAATTTAGAACCCATCAAAATGCTCTGAACCAGCGTCAACAACTCCAGGAAAAACAACGTCAACAACTGCAAGAAGTACAAAACAAAATTCAGCAACATCAAGCACAGTTAAATTCTCTCAAACAACAGGAACAAGAAAATTTAGATATTTTGAGCAAACGTGCTGATATTGAAACTGCTCTGGAACAACTACAAACTGCCAGAACAAAATTAAATGAACTAGACAAATTACAGGTGGAAGTTACCCCACTACAACAACAACGCCAAAAATTACAAACTGAACTGGAACGGGAGCAAGCACGTTTGAGCGCTCGTTTGGAAGAACTCAATTCTAGAACGCACCAACTCAGAAAAACTCAACGGCAAAAGCAACCTCAACTACAGACAGCATTACAGGAAGTAGTAGAAGAAATTTCTAAATTAGATAATAAGCGAGTTTATCTGCGACGGGTACAGGAAAAAGGACAGGAAAGACATCATTTTCTCGAACGTTTAGTTCGCAATAAAAAAGACTACGAAACTAGACTTACCGAGTTAGATCAAAAGTTGAAATTATTAAATAAAGGTACCGATAATATTGAAATAGGAGTGACAGAGTACCCACCTTGTCCATTATGCGATCGCCCTTTGGATGAACATCACTGGAATTTAGTTGTGAACAAACATCAGAGTCAGCAAAAGGAAATTAGAGATTTATTATGGGTTACACGGGAACAACTAGCTATTTCTGAGCGGGAAATTCAGGTTTTGAGAACAGAATATCGGCAAATAGAAGGAGAGTTAGAGAAATATGATGAGTTACGGGAATGTCGAGGTAGTTTACAAGCGCAGTTGGATAATATTGGTAAAGATGAAACCTTGTTGCAAGAGTTAGTAAAGGAAGTGGGACAGGTAGAGCGATCGCTACAGACAGGAGATTTTGCAGTTAATTTATATGCTGAAATTAGCATTTTAGAGGAAAAAATTCAACAGCTTAATTATGATGACCGGAGTCATAGTTTAGCTAGACAAGAAGAGAAGAAATTAAGGTGGGCAGAAATTAAGTATGGGCAGATAAAAGATGCAGAGACAAAGTTGGGGAAAATTAGGGTTCATCTGCCAGAAATTGAAGGGCAAATAGTTAGTTTAAAACAGGAGTTGGAGCAGCAAAAACAAACTTCTCAAGTACAACAGCAAATTATTGTTATTGAGAGAGAAATTGCTGAAATTGGATATGATTTAGAAGAGCATAATTGTGTGAGAACTGAATTGAGAAAAACACAATTTTGGTTAACTCGTATCGAAAAATTATGTCAGGCTCAAAAACAATATCCCCACCTACTAAAACGAATTAATGAATTGAAGGAAGTTATAGAAAATCAGCAACAAGATTTAGCAGGAATTAAAAGCCAGATTTTTACTTTAAATCAACAGTTAGAACAAACTCCTGATGCGGATGAAAAGATTCTATTTTTAGATAAAAAAATTCAAGACCGTCGTCGGCAGTTAGATGAACAGTTGGGAAGTTTAGGAAAAGTAGAACAGCAGTTACAACATTTAGAGAAATTGAAAGTTCAAACCAGTCAACAATTGGAACAATTAAAAACTGCTAAACGGCAATATCGAGTTTATCAAGAATTATCTTTAGCTTTTGGCAAAAAAGGTATTCAGGCGCTAATGATTGAAAATATTTTGCCACAGTTAGAGGCTGAAACAAATCAGATTTTGGCAAAATTAAGTGGTAATCAATTACATATTCAATTCGTGACTCAAAAAGCCACAAAAGGAAGTAAAAAAAATAGTAAATGGATAGATACATTAGATATTTTAATTGCAGATACTCAAGGAACAAGACCTTATGAAACTTATTCCGGTGGAGAAGCTTTTCGAGTTAACTTTGCCATTCGTTTAGCATTGTCAAAATTATTAGCACAACGTTCTGGAACTGCATTACAACTGCTGATTATTGATGAAGGATTTGGCACTCAAGATGCCGAGGGATGCGACAGATTAATTGCAGCTATTAATGCCATTTCTTCTGATTTTTCCTGTATTTTAACTGTGACTCATATTCCTCATTTTAAAGAAGCTTTTCAGGCACGAATAGAAGTTAGTAAAACCCCTCAAGGTTCTCAAATTATGTTATCTGTTTAAAGAAGGAAGAAGAAAGAAGGAAGAGGGAAGAAGCAAGAAGGGATTCATTAATTGATAATGGATATAGGACTTTTAGCTATTAGACATCTCCAAAAATAAAAAATAAAATCAATTCTCACACAAAAATTATCAATTCTTTCTCCCTACTGC
>NZ_JAAHGK010000724.1:0-3958 GCF_010672505.1 Okeania sp. SIO2B9
TTGGAAGGCAATTATAATTACTCAAGCAGAAGCTCTCCTCCCCAACTCACCTGAAATTAATCTCAAGGAAATGGGACAAGAAGAAGTAATCAGCGGAGCAAGTCCCCTGGCCAAAGATTCGGCGGAGTCAGCAGCAGATGTCATTACAGAAGAACCCGAAGAGATTTTAGAATCCTCCGAACCTTTGGAGCCAAAAATAGAAATCGATCTACAACCTGCTGCCGAAGTAGAATCAGAAGATACTTTACCAGAAACAATAACTGAAGTTGACGATCGATGCCAAAAATTAGAGGAGTTAGATAATTCTGAATCAATTACCGCAGACATTCTCAGTCCAATGTCTGAAGCAGCAAACACAGAGAATAAATTATCCTCAAATCCAAATGACGATCTAGAAAATTCCTCCACTGCATCAGAAAAATATTTAGATCCCCAACAGCGCTACCAACTATTGGAAACTATAACACCAACAAACCAAGGTGAAACAGTAGTAGTGCAAGTACTAGACTGTAACCCACTAGAACAAACCCCCCTCAAAGCTTGGTTGCGAAATAACTCCGGTAATTTTAGACCGCCCACTTCTAGCTCTCAAGAGAATGAATTATCGGGTTACCAAAATCAAGAAAGTCAATTCCCTACCTCAAACCAACAGGGAGAAGCAACGGAGATAGAAGCTTTGATTTTTCCCGCAATTGCTCAACCATATTTAACATTATATACCCAACTACCTCAACACTTTCCTACTGTTCAAGATAGTTGGCAGTCGCAAAACGAAGAAATATTACTTGTGGCAGACTACAGTAGTTTGCCATTATTAGTAAACCTTTGGGGAAGCGAAAACCTTTCCCAACTACAAATTCTATCCTGGTTGCAACAAATGACCGAACTTTGGGTAGCTCTAGCACCATGGCATTGTTGCCAAAGTATACTGGAATATGAAAATTTGCGGGTAAGTCAAACAGACAATAATTATATCAAATTGCAACGTCTGTACTCAAAACCTGGCGAGAGTGAAAATCTCCAAGATTTAATGAAATTCTGGCAATCGTTATTTGAGCAATCTCAACGGACACAGTTTGGTTGGGTAACAGCTTTAATGCAAGATTGGCGGGATGGTAAAATACAAACTATTGAAAAATTGCGATCATATCTAATGACTACTGAAGATAATTTACAACCCCAACCACCTCCTACATCAGGAACTACAATTTTGCAAACTGATGATGCTTCCCCGCAGAAAGTAGAAGATATAGAAACTCAAAACACTGAACTTTTGCCGATACAGTTGGTAAATTTGGAAAGTTCCGGAAAAAGTGATGTAGGTAGTCAAAGAGACCATAATGAAGACTCTTTTGGAATTCAAACTCAGATAGAAAACCAAGAAACACCTACAGAAAGAATTATTCAAGCTAAAGGACTTTATGTGCTCTGCGATGGTATGGGAGGGCACGCTAGCGGAGAAATAGCGAGTCAAGTAGCAGTAGACACTATTAAACAATACTTTAAAGTGGAAAGTAGTTGGTCTGTAGGTTTGCCCTCTGAAGAAATAATTCGCGAAGCAATTATACAGGCAAATAAGGTAATCTACGATATTAATCAACAAGAAGTCCGCTCTGGCAGTAGTCGGATGGGTACTACTTTAGTAATGGCAATGGTTTACGATACAAAAGTAGCTGTAGCTCATGTGGGTGATAGTCGTTTGTATCGCCTCTCTCGTCAGGGAGGGTTAGAGCAGATCACTCTAGACCATGAAGTAGGGCAAAGAGAAATTAATCGTGGAGTTGAACCAGAAATAGCTTATGGTCGCCCAGATGCTTATCAACTAACTCAAGCTTTAGGACCGCGAGATGAAAATTTTGTCAGACCTGATGTGCAATTTTTCGAGCTTGATGAGGATAGTCTAATAATCCTGGCATCTGATGGTTTAACAGATAATGATTTTCTGGAAAATAATTGGAAAAATCTCCTGGAACCTCTTTTAAACAAACAAGCTAATTTAGAGTTGGGTGTAAACCAGTTAATTGATTTGGCAAATCAGTATAATGGTCATGATAATATTACAGCAATTGTGATTCGTGCTTTAGTGAAGCCACAAAAAAATTAGCAATACCGTTTCACGCTTAGTCAAAAGTCAGAAGTCAAAAGTGATATTTTAATTAATTAAAACCTTTATTATACAGTAATTTCAGCTTATTAGTTTACTTCATCAGTTACCGAAAAATTCGGTCTAAAGCCTCCCCTTATTAAAGGGATAAAAAAAGATAATATTCCTTATGTCAAGCCTTGTGCTTTCCTACGGAATGCTGCGCAAACAGCTAGAGGTACTGATAACTGATAACTGAAATAACCAACTATTTGTGACATTTTTTAAGTGAATTGGTATAGCAGTCGAAACAAAGGGGGCGGACATTTATAAAGGCTCAAACTAAGTTAGGGATTACTTTTAACTTTTAACTTTTAACTTTTAACTTTTAACTTTTAACTTTTGATTTTTGACTTTCGACTTTTATCTTGCGCGGATCGCTATATAAGTTATGCTTTTATAGTGCTACGCATTAAGGTTAAGACATTTCTAAACCCTGTTTCCTGACGGATTCCGCACCGAAAACCCTTTAACAGTTTACTATTCCCTATTCCCTATTTCCTATTCCCTAGCACGTAGCGCTATACAAAAAACTTGAAGTTCAAACATAGATTGTGATTAGGTTAACCCTCCTAGACCCTCAAAAAAATACTCCTTTAAAAAATTGGGACTTTCAGAGTGAATCAATAATTAAGATTGGTCGCTCTCCTGATAATCAGGTTGTTTTATCTGATAGTTTAGTTTCACGATATCATCTGGAGCTACACAAAATACCAAAGTCCCAATCTGGAAATATTTGGCGATTAGTCAGTCAAGGTACAAATGGAACTTTTGTGAATGGAGTGTTGATGTCTCAGGGAATTATTTCTGATGGTTTCCTGATTCAGTTAGCCAGAGGTGGCCCTATTTTAAAGTTTCAGATTCAAGTTCCATCTGTTGCTAATGCTCCTCAACAATGTTGTTCTCGATCTAGTGATAACCCACCAGGAAACTTATTTTGTATTTATTGTGGAAAACCTATTACAGTTGAACGCAGCATCCGTCAGTATCAGGTGTTACGAATATTGGGTCAAGGTGGCATGGGTACTACCTATTTAGCTTGGGATCGTGATCGCAATAACTTACAGGTAGGCGCTTCTCCTGCTGCTGCTTTGGTGGTCTTAAAAGAAATGAATGCTGATATGGCTCAGATCCGCAAAGCTCAAGAATTATTTGAACGAGAAGCTAGAGCTTTGAAATCATTAAATCATTCAGGAATTCCTAAGTTTTTTGACTTTTTTGTTGAAGAAGACAAAAAATATTTGGCTATGGAGATGATTCACGGTCAGGATTTGGAAAAACGTATTTCTTTACAAGGACCGGTGTTACCAAAACAGGCAACTGAGTGGATGATTCAGACTTGCGAGGTTCTAGAATATATTCACTCACAAGATCCTCCACTGATTCACCGGGATATTAAACCTGCTAATCTTCTAGTGCGTCGTCGCGATAATCAGATAATAGTTCTAGATTTTGGGGCAGTCAAAGAGATTGGCACGCCTTTGGGTACGCGGATCGGCGCAGAAGGTTACAGTGCCCCCGAACAAGACCGCGGGCAACCTTTGACTCAATCCGATCTATATGCAGTGGGTGCAACTTCGATCTTTTTGTTGACTGCTCAAAGTCCGATGCACTTCTATGATAATCGTGGTAATGGTTATCGGTTTTATGTGGAAAATGTTCCCACTATTACACCACAACTAAGAAAGGTAATTGAAAAAGTTACCCAACCATTGCCTGGCGATCGCTATCAAACTGCTCTAGAGCTAGCAGATGCTTTAAAAGATTGCCTTTGAAGCACATCATCAATATTGGAATATCTCAATCTCACTATGA
>NZ_JAAHGK010000725.1:0-3954 GCF_010672505.1 Okeania sp. SIO2B9
CTATGAACCAAGATTTAATAGACTGGGATGAGAATTTATTGAAAGACCCAGAAACAGAATATAAAGCTATAGTTAGGTCTCTCAAAAGAACGTCTGGTTTTAGATTGTTGTTTGTAGAATGTTCTCCCGCAGAAGGAACCAAATTAATTGAGAAAATTAAGGAAGATGTTCCCCAGAAAAAAATCGAAGTTTTGCGGTTAAATGAACCAACAAATAATTTATATAATCTGGTTGCTGGTTTGCCAAATAGACAGGATATTAATATTTTATTTGTGACTGGTTTGGAAAATTCCCTGTATGAATATGAGTTGAATAAACTGAAAAATGGTTGGAGTAGTAATGAGAGATATAGTTATAGTAAAAAAGGTGTTCCTCCAATTTTAAGTCACCTGAATCAACATCGAGAAAAATTCAGAGATGACTTTAAAATTTGCTTTGTTTTTATCGTACCTGTGTATGCTTTAAAATATTTTATTCATCGTTGCCCAGACTTTTTTGATTGGCGTTCTAATACATTTGAATTTAAGTCTGACCCGGAGTTAGTAGCTCAAGAATCATCTCGAATTATTGAGGAAGGAGATTATCATAAATATAAGAGTTTAACTTGTGAAGAAAGAAGACAAAAATTTTTAGATATTCACAATTTAATCGAAGATGAAAATAATACTGATGAAGATAAAGAAAAGCTATTAGTTCAACAGGGGTTGATTCTAGGAACAGAAAGTAAATATGAAGAGGCGATCGCTGCTTATGATAAGACTATAAAAATTCAACCAAAGCAATATGAAGCTTGGCACAATAAAGGCGTTACTCTATATACTTTAGGCAAATATGAAGAAGCGATTTATGCTTATGATAAAGTTCTATAAATTAAACCAGAATATCAGGAATCTTGGGTAAATAAAGGCGTTTGTCTGTTAATTTTAGGAAGATATGAAGAAGCGATTTATGCTTATGATAAAGTTCTATAAATTAAACCAGAATATCAGGAATCTTGGGTAAATAAAGGCGTTTGTCTGTTAATTTTAGGAAGATATGAAGAGGCAATTTATGCTTATGATAAAGTTCTATAAATTAAACCAGAATATCAGGAATCTTGGGTAAATAAAGGCGTTTGTCTGTTAATTTTAGGAAGATATGAAAAGGCAATTTATGCTTATGATAAAGCTCTAGAAATTAAACCAGATTTTTACGAGGCTTGGAATAGTAAGGGTAATTGTATGTTATATCTAGGCAGGTATGAACAGGGTATTTATGCTTTTGATAAGGCTCTAAAAATTAAACCAGATTTTTACGAGGCTTGGAATAGTAAGGGTAATTGTATGTTATATCTAGGCAGGTATGAACAGGGTATTTATGCTTTTGATAAGGCTCTAGAAATTAAACCAGACAAAAACGAAGCTTGGGGCAATAAAGGCATTGCTCTGTCAGCTTTAGAAAGATATGAAGAGGCGATCGCTGCTTTGGAAAAATCTCTAGAAATTAAACCAGACTATGAAGCTTCGATTAATAATCTTGGCTTAGTTAAATATGAAATAGGAAAAATAGATGAAGCAATAGAACATTGGCAAGCAGTAATTGAAATTAATAACCAATTTGTAGAACCTAAATTAGCAATAGGAGTTGCCCTCTACAACAAAGGCAAAATTTCTGAAAGTTTAACAATAGCTGAAGCAGCATTAAAATTAGACAAAAGTTGGGGAAACTTACAGCGTCTCAAAAAAGAACTTTGGGGCGAAAAACTATTAGCAGATGCAGCAAAATTATTAGAAAATCCTCAGATAAAAGTCTTACTATCAGAGAGCAAGGAGTAGGGAGTAGAGAAAAATTATTTTTCCCTTTCTTTCAACCGACATTCCGCACTTCATGCTGTTGTAGATATTTTTTTAGCTGTCGAGGGTAAATAACTTAAAATTTCGATTTTCTCGAATGCTTCTTCTGGGAAGACTTTTGACTTTTCCTATTTCTTTTAAGCTTTTCTCTCTGCTCAGTCACTTCCGGGGGCGGACCATAATCTCCATTCGAGAAGTAGATTCGCTCTACAATATGTTGTGGTTCCACCTCAATCCACAGCCGAGCTCCGCCTGCTTGACTGTCGTTCGGTTGATGTGGCTGATAAACGATTTGGCAAGGTCCATCAATTTTGAGAGCGTGACAATAATCTTTCTTACCTCCTACTTTCACAGCAACTGCTGGATGAGAAGTTTTATTGTCTCGGTTATAGTCAATAGTCTTTCGTAAAACATGAATAAAGGTATTGCCTGTACGTTGATTCTTGTTCCAAGTACCTTCTGGACCGCGACGACCTGGTGTAATTTCTGGCATCCCGCGACCATTAACTGGAATCATCCAAAACCTTTTAACCTTACGAGCACCTATAACTCTGCCTTCTTTTAGTAGTACCCGGAGTCTAGCAGTGGAAATATTAAGTAAAAATGCTGCTTCTGTTGTACCTATTTCCATATTTATCAAAACTATTTCGTAAGAGTTTTTAATTTAATATCAAAAAAAATAATTTTTTAGTCTGTGAGGTAATAATACATAAAAATGGCTGATGGTTCAAGTTTATCGAAGACTAACTTTTAATTTTCTCTTGTAGGAGCATACTTAAATCTAATCTTTGTGCTTTAAGCAAAAGAAAAAAATCAAAACCTGCTCCCACAAAAAAATAACTAACCTAAACTTTTACCGCCTCAGCAAACCTAATCTTCAAATAATCATCCTCCATTTTTGCCCCCGCAGGTTGCAAAGCTGCCAAAGCTTGAGGCAAAACCAAATTCCGACGATGATTACCAATTCTAATATTCAACTCATCGCCAGTTTTATTCAATTGAATTTTCTCTTTAGGAATTCCAGGCAAATATAATTGCAAATTATAATTACCCTTTTCTTGCACTACCTTAACAGTATTTTCCTTATAATAAACCTGACTAGGATCTTCATCTCCATACAAAGTTTCTTTCAATCTTTCCAAAGCAGCCAAACCACACATCTCCTCAGAATAAAGAGGTACTTCTTTCACTGGCAAAGGTCTAAAATTATCGTGAATTTCTTGCCGATATTGCTGTTGATTTTCCTTCCACTTTTTAAAGAAAGGGTCAGTCACAGAATCAGGAATAATCCGATTAGCTACTACTAAATCTGTAGAAACATTGTACAAACTTAAATAAGCATGAGCGCGTAAAGACTCTTTAATTACCATCTTTTCAGGATTAGTAACTAACCGTACAGAAGTCTTTGTATTATCAGTTAAAACCTTTTCCAAAGCCTCAATTTGTTCATAAAATTCATAAGGAGCATCCATCACTTCCTTATCAGGCAAAGAAAAACCAGTAATAGGTTTAAAAATAGGTTCAAAAAGAGGTCTTAATGCTACCGACATTCCCTGCAAAGGCTTATAAAACTTCCTCATATACCAACCTCCCACTTCCGGCAAACTCAAAAGTCGCAAAGCAGTACCAGTCGGAGCAGAATCAATAATTAAAACATCATATTCGCCCTCATCATAGTGACGCTTCATCCGCACCAGACCAAAAATTTCATCCATTCCCGGCAAAATTGCCAACTCCTCAGCTTGCACACCATCCAAACCCCGCGCCTGCAAAACCTGAGTAATATAACGTTTTACAGCTCCCCAGTTTCCCTCCAGTTCCATCAAAGCGTCCAACTCAGCACCCCAAAGATTTTCCCTAACCTTCCGAGGTTCGTGGCTCATTTCCATATCAAAGCTATCTGCTAGAGAGTGAGCTGGATCGGTGCTGAGAACCAGAGTTTTATGGCCTAACTCCGCACAACGTAATCCCGTTGAGGCGGCCACTGATGTTTTCCCAACCCCACCTTTTCCTGTCATTAATATTACACGCATTAATTACTTAACCTTTTCTGAAAAATTTTTACATATTTTAACTTTAACGGGTTTTTGAGTTTTCCAGCATATGGGGAATCTCGCATATC
>NZ_JAAHGK010000726.1:0-3953 GCF_010672505.1 Okeania sp. SIO2B9
TCTCTGATGTTTCAATAGTTAATTAATTCAGAATTATAATAATTCTGCTTATCTCTCAATATTAGTCAGTTCTAAAGAAAGCTAGTGTAAGAGCAATATAGTATTCAATAATTACTAATAGATAAGTAGAGCAGGCAAAAAAAAGACGTTGCATTTTTAATCAAAAAACTCCTAAAAGCAATTAATATAAACTTTTGAGCTAATTTACAATTTGATACATAGTGCCCAAAAATTACTATGTTCTACTTAATGAATAATTGCTAAAAGTATTACTTGCAATTGCTCAAATTAAGACAACCATTTTGACAAATCTCGGTCTATTAGTTCTTGTAATTTTATGATATCAGGTTTATACATTTCCAATATGACTTTTCTCGTTTCTGAAGGTAGAGGAGGGCGAGATAAATTTCGACTTATTAGATTCGTCCACAATGTTCTTCTTTTTTCACGGTTAGGAAATAAAGTTCTAATAATTGGACGTAAAGCTTTTCTAAGGAAATTATCTTTATAAATAAAATTATAAATAGTCTGATTTTTTGGGATTCCTGAAGGAGCATCTTTGGCTCCAACAACAGGTACAAAACTACTGTCTACATTTAAGAATGTAAATATATCCTTGACAACCTTTAGAGGATCTGAGGTAAAATATTCAAATAAGAAAAGTTTAATATTTTGACGGTCAAATATATCAAAATATTTTTTTAGGTAATAGTAGTACAACCCTTTTTCAAAATACTGCTCGGGAGATCCTTGCTTTTGGTCAGCTTCTATTACTTTTAACAAAGATTTTTCACCTTCGTGTTTATTGTTTCTTTGATTAAATAAATAATGAGAATAGACACGAGACACAGGATCGCGTAATAAAGCAATTAATTTAACATCAGGTAATCTTGATTTAATTCTAATAGGAGCTTGTTCATTAGCTATGTAAGATACAGAAGCTTCTCCAATAGCTTTCTCTTGTGCTTTTCTAAACCAATACTTGTACCAATCTATAGTATAAACTGTAGTCTTTCCTTTTTTATTAGTTATAATGCTACCTTCATCATACAAGAAAAAATTAGGTTCTTTCTTTTTGCTAATAAAAATATCTGGATGCTGAACAAGATAGTTACAAAGTGAAGTAGAGCCTGATTTAGTAGAGCCAAAAATAATAAAGTTAGGTAATTTAGATTGAGACATAATAACTAATTTCTTATAAATAATAATTACATACTAACATATAGCGTTTCTCAAGTTACTGAGGTACAGTTGTTTTCTATTCCCTACTCCCTACTTCCTACTCCCTAAAACACACTAATTTTGCACCTAACGCTTCTTGGGAATTGCTATAGCTCTTTTTGTTATTGTTGAAAATAGAGTTTATTAGTAAAAATTAAGACTTTTGTTTGATATTCTAGAGTTACTTTCAAGCCAGATATTAGAACAATAATTACTAAAAAAATTGAGAGAGGGGACAGTCATTAGTCCCTGGTATTTAAGCAATGACTAATCTCCCTCACCATTACCTGCAATTTGATTGGCTTCCCAAGGCCCGAATTTTGATTGATAATAGGCCAATATTTGGTCTACTTTTTGGCGGACAGTATCTTCAGCATCTTCTGCATACTCCAAGCACAGACTTCCTATTTGGCTTTTTTCATAGTCAAATGGTTCTGACGCAGGATGAAAAAATAAGTCCACTTCTACTTTGCCGACTTGACGCAAATGAGCTGCTACTTCTCGATATACTGCTAGTGGTAGCCCTTGACAGCTAATTTGATAACGTTGTTGTTTTTGTTTCGCAGTCTGCATCTTGATATTTACCTTCCCAATATATCGCCCTCTAAGCTATGATCTACCAATTGTTCCGTTGTATCTGGTAAATTACAACAGTTGATACTATCTAAACATACTTTGCCCCACTGCAAAGCCCAACGAACCAGTTCTACTCGATTATGGGTTGAAGTCTTACTCAGAATATTACTGATATGATTATCTACCGTTCGCTTACTAATTTCTAGCTTCTCGGCGATTTTTTCATTAGTCAACCCATCTGCCACTAGCTCCACAACTTGAAGTTCCCTTTCTGAAAGGGATATTTTGGTTTGAGACTCGCAACCAGTCATAACTTTTGTCTATATATGTATATCTGCCTAATTATAATTTTAGAGACATCTTGACAAAATTCACCTTAATGACAATCTATAAGTGGGAAAAGTATGAAAAAGCTGAGGGAGGATAAAATTAGTTAATTATGTTTTTTCAAAAAAAATTATTGATTTTAAATATACCTTAGATTTTAATCACCACTAAAATATTCCGAATTTCCCTACCTATATATAACTTGAGATACTCTAATCAATATGACCCATCTTCATGTTCTCTGTCTCGGTGAAATTTTATTTGATTGTTTGGCCGACAGACCCGGAATACCTCTAAATCAAGTTCAGTCTTGGACAATCTACCCTGGTGGTGCCCTGGCCAATGTTGCTTGTGGTTTAGTCAAACTAGGGACTCCTAGTGCTTTAATTAGTGCAGTAGGTCAAGATACAGAAGGCAAAACACTGGTAAAACTTTTGCAAGAAGTGGGAGTAGACACTACTGGTATCCAGCAAAATCCTGATGCACCAACACGGAAGGTCTATGTATTACACTCTACAACAGGGGAGCGTGAATTTGTTGGTTTTGGCGATCGCCAGACAACAGAATTTGCTGATACCCATTTACAAGCTGAACTTTTGCCAGAATCTTTATTTTTAAATGGTGATTTTTTAATATTAGGAACCCTTGGACTAGCTTACCCTGAAACTAGACAAGCAATTTACCAAGCTCTTGAATTGGCTGACCAATACCATCTCAAAATCATGGTAGATGTCAACTGGCGTCCTTCATTTTGGCCAAATCCAGATGAAGCTAAAGAGCTTATATATTCTTTACTAAAAAGAGTGGATTTTGTCAAACTCTCTATAGAAGAAGCTAAGTGGTTATTTGAATCTACCGAACCTGCTGCAATTACTTACCAATTAAATTCAGTGGAAGGGACATTAATAACTGCTGGCGATCTAGGTTGTGCTTATTACTTGTCAGAAAATGAAGGGAAAGTACCAGCTTTTTCAATAGATGTGGTGGATACTACTGGTGCTGGTGATAGCTTTGTCGCAGGTTTTGTACATCAGTTGCGCCAATATGGTATTCGTCAACTACAGCAACCAGGGGTAGCAAAAAAAATTGTTACTTATGCTAGTGCGGTGGGTGCTTTAAGCGCTACTAAAAAAGGAGCGATGTCTGCTCAACCTACTGTAGATGAAGTTGAGGCATTTTTTAGTAGCTATTTGGGTCACTAAGATAGATAATTAAAGACGACTTCAGTAGAGGTTATTGGCCTTTCTGAAGCTCGTTGTCAAAAATTATTACAGTTTAAAAATAATGGGACTTTTCGATCAAATTGTTGGTGCTATTAATAACCCTAATCAAGAAGCTAGTACGAGTCAATTGAGCAGTATTCTTGGTACAGTGCAGCAACTAAGCGGCAATCTCGGAGGAGATTCTGGTGCAACTCAAGTTGCTATGTCAATGTTGGGTGGTTATGTACGTTCAGCTTTACAGCAGAAGCGAGAAGAGTCTGGTAATGGAGCAGTTCAAGCAATTATCAATCAGTTTGCAGGTACAGATCCTAATCCCCAAGCTGTTGAATCTCTATTTTCAGCTAATCAAATTACTGGAATTGTTCAGAGTATATCTGAAAAAACAGGTTTTGACCTCTCACAAATCCAGAATTTATTGCCTACTTTAGTGCCACTAATTCTGAATTTATTGAAAACGGGTAATGACACTCAAAATCCTAATCAGGCATCTAATAATGTTTTAAATAGCTTTTTGGATGCTGATGGAGATGGGGATGTTGATATTTCAGATATGATGGGGATGGCAAGTCGTTTTTTGAAGTAAAGGAAAAGTGTTAGGTTTTAGGA
>NZ_JAAHGK010000727.1:0-3949 GCF_010672505.1 Okeania sp. SIO2B9
TCAGAAGTCAGAAGTCAAACGAAGTCAGAAGTCAGAAGTCAGAAGTCAGAAGTTGTTTTTGTAACGGTGATTTACAGCAGTTTTCATTATTAAGTAGACTAAAAAATTCTTTTTTAGGACTTACGCATATACACTATATATAGTACTCATAACTATTGTCTAATAGTTACTGGACTCTATACACAGTGTCTTTGCGTAAGTCCTGTTTTTGCTTAGGGAGTAGGGAGTAGGGAGTAGGGAGCAGAAAAATGCTTTGACCACTGTACTCTATCTATTTGAAAACCTTGAAAACCGCTATAAGCTCCCCTCCAAAAACATTTCGCCAATCAAGGCGGGATATTACACCCAATTATTTTGATAAATAATATCATGTCCCCTGGGGCACGTTTGTGTAAAACCAAGGGTGAATATCTACAGGAAATTTACGTTTTTTCATACTTTTAAGCCTTCTTCCCTCTTCCTTCTTCCTTCTTCCTTACCTTCACTATACAATACCGATGCTACCGGACATTATATAACAAATAAAAAATAACCCTAACCAAATTAGAAAGCAATATCGAGTTAACTGCAATGCTCGATCAATAATTTCTGGTGTAATTGGATAGGTGGGGTCTCCTAATAGTGGTTTATGTTTAACCACTCCCTTGTACAAATTTGTACCACCTACCTGTACTCCCAAGGTTGCAGCATAGGCACATTCACTCCAACCAGCATTAGGACTAGGGTCTTTCACCGCATCCCTTTGACATATTCTCCAAACATATAAGGGTTTACCAGAGAGCAAAGCTATAGTCAGAACATTTAGACGACAAGGTAGCCAAGTTAAAACGTCCTCTAGTTTGGCACTAAACCATCCTATATCAGTATAGGGCGCTTCTTTGTACCCGACCATCGAATCTAATGTACTAGCAGCTTTGTAAGCAAATGCCAAAGGTACGCTACCTACACCTGGTATTATGGCTCCCACTAAAGCGTAAAATAAAGGTGCAATTACTCCATCTGTTGCATTTTCTGTTACTGTTTCAAAAATTGCTCGAAATATTTCCGATATTGATAAATTTTCTGTATCTCTACCTACATACATACTTAATTTTTGACGTGCTTGAATTAAATTGTCACTTCTTACCAGTTGAAGTACTTCTTTAGCTGCCATACTTAAACTTTTTCCCGCAAAACAGCTAGCTAATAAAATACTCTCTATTATTACTGTTAATAAAGGAAATTGGGTAAAGTTTATTCGTAAAGCTTGAATAATTAACCAACTGATAATTCCACTACCCAAAACAAGAGCGATCGCTAGTAATATACCTGACAATCTAAGTATAAATACGTGAGAGTTATCTTGATAAGGTTTAGTGAGTTTAAATATTTGTTTAGTGTAATGAGTAATTATCCAACCTAAGAACTTTACAGGATGTGGCCAATCCCAAGGATCGCCAATCAAATAATCTAGGCAAGCAGCTATGAAAAGAATAATTAAAGTATAGTTGGCACTCACAGGAATTCAATAGTTATAAATTTGTTTTAATAAGTAATCATGGTGAATCATAGTAAGCATTTAGCTGTCAGCTATTAGCTATCAGCTATTAATGTTGGGAAAGGTAAAAGCAACCTTTTAAATTGAGTTTGAATAAAAAGTTACTGTTAAAGTCCCCAGACCTAACCTCAGAAGTAATTATTCATTATTAATTGCTGAAGTGCTGAGTGCTAATAGCTGAATGCTTATGAATCATATACTACTGATTAACTCTTACAACTTGACACTCAAACTATCAAAAATTAAACAACAAAACTCGCTTCTTCTCCTACTACAGCTTGCCAACTACGGACATCATAGTATAAGTCTTCTAAAGAAATATTGTAAAGTGCTTCAGAAAGTTTTTTATCTAATCTATGCCAGATAGAATAAGTAACCCAGTCTTCTGCCTGTTTATTATCAGGAACATATCTAGGTAAAGGTTTGATTGTTTCACCCACGGATTCTAGTATTTGTCCTATAGATATTTGAGCAGGTAATTTAGCTAATTTATATCCTCCTTGGGCACCACGAACTGATTTGACTAAACCAGCACGACGCATCTCTATTAATAACTTTTCAAGGTAGGCTATAGGTATGTCTTGACGTAGTGCTATTTCTTTGACAGATATAGGAGTATTATTTTGTTGTAAACTCAAATCTAAAAGTGCCTTAACACTATAATGTCCACGAGTAGTTAACTTCATTGTATTGTGTTTAATTCAAAGGGACTTTAGGAATTTATAGCTATAACTATATTAATAGGCCCTTCAACTAAATAGGTGAATAGTTGATAGTTGATAGCGCAATGCTTAATATTACATACTATAGATATGATTGGTGGCTATAATCAATAGCTCTTCTCAGAATATTGTGTTAAAAATTTGTCGAATATGTGAAATATTTAGATAATTAGTGTAATATAGTTTTACGAGCAAATATTTGTTTATCGTTTCTTGGAATTTAAACAAACCAAGATAAAAACTGATAACTGTAGCAAAATGTTAGGACTGAAAATATGGCTAAAAAGAAAAATATTGAACCCTTATCTGGGGAAGATTTACTTAAAAAAGTCAAAGACTTAGGTAATCAAAGTAAGGAAAAGAAGGCTAGAGAATGTGGCTACTACACTGTTACTAAAAATGGTGTTGAACGAGTTAACATGATGAAGTTTTTGAATGCTTTGATTGATGCTGAGGGTATTCAATTAGATAGTAAACAGAATGGTAATGGCCGTGGAGGACGCTCTGCTAGCTATAGAATTAGTGTACAATCCAACGGTAATTTACTAATTGGCGCAGCTTATACTAAAATAATGGAATTAGAGCCAGGAGATGAGTTTGAGATTTCTTTGGGACGTAAACATATTCACCTGCGTCAAGTAGAAGCAGGTAAAGTTGTGGAAGAAGGAGAAGAAGTATCAGCAGCAGCATCTTAAGTTAAGACTACATCTTACTTAACAGATTCTCTATTTCACTGATTCTCTTCACTTCAAGCATCAAGAACTATAGCGATTGATGCTTGTTGCACCAATAGCTGTACCATCACTTTTTTGTAAATACTTCTTCTCGTGGTCAATATGTCAATACTAATTTAGTACCTTCGTAGTATTTCTCTACAGAATGTAAAGTGTCACAAAGATTACGGTATATATTGGTTTAATGGCGTTGCACAGTGACGAATGATTTGATATTTTTGATTGAATTGGATTGTGGATTAATCAATTGCTAGAATCATTAATATTAGGTTTTTTTAGTCAAAATCTAAACCAATTTTTGGCAATGTCATTCCATAATGTGCAACCCCGGTTTAATAGTGATTGCGTTCACTATAAGGAGGCAAATATTTTTTAGTATAGCTAGTCGAAGGAAAGGGCGCGGACATATCAAAAGTTTAAAACTCAGACAACACAAGATTTTGGCGTTGCATCATCATGGGATGATTTTGATATGTGTCAAAAAATTTTTTTTGATCTATCAAGATTTTCAGATGCGTGCAAATGTGATTATCATCCTACAATTATGCAACACCAGATTTTTCCTTCTTCCTTTTTCCTTCTGCGATACAATCTGTTTTTATCTTCTCTTTTGACCACAATGTTTGCAGGAAGTAAGAAAAAATGGAATAAAGCTCATAGATGACTTTCCTCTGCCATGCTCATATATTGGCGTTGGTGAATGTGTAATATAGAATCCGGTTGAATAGTTATTGTATGCTAGGGAGATAGGGAGACACGGAGACACGGAGACGCGGATATTGAAGTGTAGACAGAATTATGAACATATACTATATAACCGGATTGTATATCAGACGACTGAGGGGACTGCATCTTGGGATACTTTTATGTCCCTTGTTGCTACTACTCGCAAGCTGGGATTGAGCTTTTTTGAATATGTACGCGATCGCATTTCTCAGACCAGAAATATTCCCTCT
>NZ_JAAHGK010000728.1:0-3941 GCF_010672505.1 Okeania sp. SIO2B9
CAAAAGAGGCGGTTCCACCTTTAATTAATATCATTACAAATACTGGTGAGGATATTGATGTTCTTTGTAGTGCAATTGAAGTATTAGGAAACATACAATCAAAAGAGGCGGTTCCACCTTTAATTAATATCATTACAAATACTGGTGAGGATATTGATGTTCTTTGTAGTGCAATTGAAGTATTAGGAAACATACAATCAAAAGAGGCGGTTCCACCTTTAATTAACATCATTACAGATACTGATACTAATAGTTCTCTTCTAGAGATAGCAATTAGAGCATTAGGAAACATACAGTCAAAAGAGGCGGTTCCACCTTTAATTAACATCATTACAGATACTGATACTAATAGTTCTCTTCTAGAGATAGCAATTAGAGCATTAGGAAACATACAATCAAAAGAGGCTATTGAATCTTTAATTAACATCATCACAGATACTAATACGGATAGATATGTTCGTAGGATTGCAATTGAGGCATTACTAGGAATAGAGCCTGAGCAGTATCAGGGTTATTCCATTACACATTGGACAAATCTATTGAGCAATAGGATCAGAAATAGGTAAAGCTTTATCATTTTCTTTGTGGGTTTAATACCCCACCGTCTACACGGTGTTCAAAATTACTTGGGGTGAGAATCCATAAGTAATTTTCCTCCTGTCTCCTGTCTCCTGTCTCCTGTCTCCTTCTTCAAGACTTTTTACGGTTTCGTACCATGAAAGTAGCGATTGCAAATAAAGTCGCTTTTTACTATAATTATAGTCACCTCTATTACTGTGTTTCTGGCTTTTCCAGACACAGATAATGCCAAGTCCAATGAATTGTACTAGCACTTTTTATTGGTATTAATATACTGTATTTCCAAAAAATGTTTAAAGATTTCCCACAGCAAAACTTGCAAGGTGGTACTGTCAAAAGTCAAGATAATGCTAATTTTAGCCATAGCAAGATTCAGGGACGAAACTTTTCTCAAGCTATGCTTGTTAGTGGAAATTTTCGTTATGCCCAAGCTGGGCTAAAAATAAGTTGGTTGCTGATTTTAGGAACAATTTTATTATTTTTAGCAATGCTAGGTGGATTTATCTGTGGCTATGCAGGAGCTTTTATAGGTAGTATATTGAAATGGAAAGGTCTAACTTGGATAGGACCATTATTAGTCCTTGGTTTTGGATTAATTTTATTCTTGGGTTTTATTTTAATCACAATTTATAGAGGTATAGGTACGGCTTTATGGCTTTTTACTATAATTGTACTCACCTCTATTGCTATGTTTATGGCTCTTCCAGGCACAGATGATGCCGGAGCTGATGCCAGAGCAGACGCAATTTTACTAGCATTTTGTATTGGTATTAATATTTCAGGGGTATTGTTAGAGGCAATTGCGATCGCAGTGATGAGAATTTCATTCCCAAACAGAATGTTATTATTATTGATTCAATTTGTAACTCTAGCTACAGCAATACTGGGAATAATAGCAGCGACTCAGGAAGAGGATAAAAATTTGCTCTACACTTCAGCTGTTGTCAAAATTTTGGCCATTGCAATTCCTGCCACGATAACTTTGCTCGCTCTAAGTCTTTTTATTGGTTGCCGTGCTGTGGTTGGCGATCGCAAATACGCTTTGATTAGAAATATTGCAATTATTCTATGTAGCTATGGAGGAACTAGCTTTTACGAAGCAAATTTAACTGATGCCAACTTCTCTGGTGCCAGTCTCAAAAACACTAATTTGAGAAAAGCTATTCTCACTCGCACTTGTTGGTTAAATGCTAAACACCTAGACAAAGCTAGAGTTGAAGGAACCTACTTAGAAAATAAAATAATTCGTCAATTGGTTGTAACAGGTAACGGACGAGATCAGAACTTTGACAATTTAGACTTACGGGGATGTAACTTACGATACGCTGACTTAACTGATGCTAGTTTCATTGGTACAAAGTTGAGCGAAGCTACTTTAGAAGGGGCAAACTTAACAAGAGCAAAACTTGTGAAAGCTCAACTGTACGGTACTAACCTAACAAATGCAATACTAACAGGTGCTTGTATTCAGGATTGGGCAATTTCCCTGGATACCCAATTTGAGGGGATTAAATGCGATTATGTTTATATGCGCTTAGAAACAAAAGAAGACCGCGACCCTTGGCGCAAACCAGACAACCGCAATGAGATTTTTAAAGATGGAGACTTTAGCAGTTTTATCGCCCCTATTATCAAAACTAAACAACTTTATCAAACTCAAAATGTAGACCCACGGGAAGTAGCAGAAAATTATTCAATTTTAGATATATTTCACCATGAAGGAGTAGACCCCAGTGCCGCAGCAATAGCTTTTCAAAGATTAATCGAAAAATATCCAGAATCAGGATTACAAGTTCTTTCAATTGAAGGGCGAGGTAATGAAATAGTTCACTTTCAAGCACAAGTTACTGATGATGTTGACCGCTCATTTCTCAGTCAAGAATATAATGAAATTTATCATCAAATAAAATCAGGAAGTTATCCAGATTTATTAGCACTTTTAGCTGGAGTAGCGGAAAAAGACAAACATATTATTGAGCTGAGAAATTTATTAGAAACAGCCTTAAAGCAGAACAAATTTTATGTCGAAACCTATCAAGAAACCCGGAATATTGAAGTCCAGAAAGGTGATTATCGAGAGACTTCTGTTAATGATCGAGGGAGTTATTTTGAAGGGGATACTCATCATAACTCCCCAGAGAAGGAAAGGGAAATAAACTAGCAACCTTTCTGGTAGAATTTGTTTTTATTTTCCTTGATTGTTGGTATTTTTCCACTCTTCCAAAGCACCAATCACAAAACTTGCTGCCGGATGATTTAAAGTTTGCTCAAAAACACTCATACCACCAGCTTTTAAAGCACTAAAAACCCGATTCATCAAAGCAGGATTAGTTTCAATTTTCTCAATTACTTCCCCTGCTATTTTCATATTTCCAGTCATTGTATCAGTAGGGTTATTTTTGCTTAGTTGTTCCAGCAATTGTTGAATTTCATTAGCAGCATCAGCCAGGTTTTGTTTTTCTGCGGAATTATTATAGTAATCTCCTTCAACATAACTTCCTTGGTCATTAATAGTTGTCTCACGATAATCACCAGTTCCAATTTGTATATTACGTTCACCAGTCATTGTTTTATCTCCTTGATTAGAAGTATTAAAATCAAATTTATTACGAGGTATAAAAGTCGCAGTTTTAGGAATTGAATTTTCGCTATTTTTAGCAGACAACTGAGGAATTAACTCTTGAGGTATTCCTGCAATCATAATAGCATTACATCCTAACTGATAAGCAAAATCATAAGTTTGTCCAGCTCCCAAAGCATCATAAAAAGCCACAGCAAATTCAATTGCAGCTCTATCATTTATAGCCTGACTCATACCAATCACATAATTAATATATTTAACTATTTCTTGAGCTTGATACTCTGAATAACAAGCATTCAGAACAACACATTCTACCTGTTCCGAAAATAATTGAAAAAGTCCGGCAATAGCTTCAGTATCAACTAATTTTTGAGACCCAGTTTCATCCTCAAAAACTAAACCATCATGGCCTGCTCCATGTCCGCTAAAATGAACAATATTCGGTTGATAATCTAAAATAGCTCTACGAATATCTCTATATCGAGTAGCTTCCGCAGATTCAATTAAAAATAAATCTCTAGAAGGCGATCGCCTCAATCCTTCTTTTATTTCTCGCATTTCTTCATCTAACCTTAAATAACTTGTACTTTTAGGATTAGCTGATAAAATTAATATTTTCCGATAAGTAGCATGATTATTCATAAACTAATACCTCGTGAAGTTCTCTCCCGTTAAATCAAAGATTATAACCGGAGCTTCTCAACAAACAAAGAAGTTTCTTGTTTTGCTGGCTGACCAATATCTAAGCCTCCACAAGCAGACAAGATGATACCCACCTCGT
>NZ_JAAHGK010000729.1:0-3941 GCF_010672505.1 Okeania sp. SIO2B9
CGTATCTTTTATTGAAATACAAAGGCTTCAGGAAAGCCGTTTTAAGGAGCCTAACAACTATAAGGGTTCAGGAAACCGAAAAATTATGAAAAATGACTGCCAGAATCATAAAACCCAGATGGGTATTGAACTTGTAACTTCTTAAATAGATACCAAATGGCTTCCATAGATATAGTACTACGCAAATAGGTTAGGGCAATGATAAACACTCAAATGAGTGTCAGGGATTACTTCTAACTTCTAACTTCTGACTTGCGCGTAGCGCTATAACCATCCTTTACTTATTGAAGCCATCTAGCAATATCTTTCGCGTGGTAAGTTAAGATCAAATCGCTAACCAGCACGTTTTAGAACTACGTTATTGACTAAGAAAAAGTTTATGGGATCTTGATCTAAAATTTAATACTCAAATAACAATTCTTTATATTTAGTATGGCCAATTGATCGTAATCACATCACTAATTAGTAAAATTTGATATAATTTAAAATTTTTGACAAACCACTTTCCCAATGCTCAAAAAAATAAAAACTATAAAACAAAATGTTAAATATCACCAAAATAAAAATTTAGTACTAAAATGCAGCAAAAGTTAAAATTTTTGCTACTCAAATTACTTAGGAGTTAATATTATGAATGAATCGGCACCTGTGCCAATAGGAATTGTAGGTGCTTCCGGCTATGGCGGGGTGCAACTTGTCAAGCTGCTTGAGGATCATCCAAAGGCTGAGGTTGTGTACTTGGGGGGTGACAGCAGTGCGGGGAAACCTTTTTCTTCAATCTACCCTCACTTGGAGCATTCTGTAGATTTAATGGTAGAGGCAATAGATTTGGACAAGATATCCAGTAAATGTCAGGTAGTCTTCCTTTCTCTTCCCAATGGTTTAGCTTGGAAGATGGCACCAACTCTGTTGGAAAAGGGATGTAAAGTATTGGACTTATCCGCTGACTATCGATTTTCTAATTTAGAGACTTATCAATCTTGGTATGGTGGAGAACGCACAGATAAACAAATAGTTGCAACTGCTGTCTACGGGTTACCAGAATTGTATCGCGATCGCATTGCCAATGCTCAACTTATAGGTTGCCCTGGTTGCTATGTCACGGCTAGTCTTTTAGCACTTTCCCCACTATTTAAACAGGGTTTGATAGTACCGGAAACTGCAATTATTGATGCGAAGTCAGGGACTTCTGGAGGTGGTCGCAAAGCAGCTATTAATATGTTACTAGCTGAGGCGGATAATTCTATTGGTGCTTATGGAGTAGCTAGTCATCGACATACTCCAGAGATTGAACAAATTTGTGGTAATTTGGCTGGTTATGATGTGAAGGTGCAATTTACTCCTCATCTGATACCAATGGTGCGGGGAATATTAGCTACAGTTTATGGTACTCTGCGAGACCCTGGGTTAGTGCGAGAAGATTTGCTGACTATTTATAATGCTTTTTATCGTAATTGCCCTTGGGTGAAAGTATTGCCTAGTGGTACTTATCCTCAAACTAAATGGACTTGTGGCACTAATCTCTGTTATCTTGGTATTGAGGTGGATCACCGTACTGATAGAGTGATTATTATGTCAGCTATTGATAATTTGATTAAAGGTCAAGCTGGTCAGGGTGTTCAGTGTATGAATTTGATGATGGGTTGGGAAGAAACCCTGGGATTACCCCAGTTGAGTTTTTATCCCTAACAGTATAGCGCTACGCACTAGGGAATAGGGAACAGGGAACAGGAAATAGCAAACTGTCAAAGGGTTTTAGGATTGAAAAATGTCTTAACCAGTTCTTGTAGTTCTATATATATAGATTTGTTTTCTGTTGCTTGCTAAAGCTGAAAAACATGGACGATCCAAGACTTATATCTACAAAATGTCTATGTTTTTACGTCATTAACTAGCTATAGCGCGCTTCAGCATTTTCCTTACCGGAATGCTTTGCAAACAGCGCTTCAGCTTTTTAAGCTTGGATTAAATCCCGGCAGCTAATGCGCAGGATAGTTGAGTCGGGGTTGAAATCCCCGACGAGAGTGTCAAAAAAAGTCAATCATGCTGAGTGCTGACCGCTGAGTGCTGACTGCTATTTAATCGAAGAACGTGTCTAGGATTGTCTAGATTTTTAGAAGGTGTCTATCCATACCCAAATTTGTTTCTGGCAGTTAGTTAGTTTTCAGTGGTGTTATGCCATCTACTAACCTAACTGCTGATATCAAATCCGGTTAAACAGTTATAGAATGGTTAAGTCGAGTTGGAGTCAGAAGTCAGAATTGCTGAATTCAGGAGGAGAAAGAATTAGAAAGATGAGCGTAGTTATGGCAATTGGAGAATTTTTTTTATGTCCAATTAAGAGGATTTGATATGACTTCTAGGCTTAAACTTTGTGCTGTAGATGGAGCGATCGCCTTTTGATCGGGAATCGGAAGTGGTATAGTTCTTTAGCTTTTAATATCATGTCTCTTTAGAATACCCACAATAAAAAATTTAGGGAACAGGGAGAAATTTATTAGAGAAAATATCTTTATTATGATATCATATCGGGTAGCATCGGATCATGTATAGAATTCAGTCAAAATTGTAAGAAACTCTTCAGCTCCCCCTGCCTTCTGCCCTTTGCCTTCTTCCACAGGCAATTTCATCTACTGCTGAAACTGGATTAAAGCTCATATTAAATCAGCCACTCGGATGGATTTAAAAGCTACGGAGCTATTCAGGAATGGCTTCGCTGTGAATATGGGGAAGATGTTGATTATAAAACTCTTTACGGAATCATCAGATCTAAATTTAAGGCCAAATTAAAACTTCCCAGAAAGTTTTCAGTAAAAAAAGAACCAGAACCAGCTGAAAGCTTTAAAAAAAAACTAATATCTAACTGAGAAACTATTAAATTTTTACTCGTCAATTTTTCCCAAGATTTCTGTAAACAACCATTACGCTATTTTTGCCAAGATGAAACTCCTATCGGTTTAAAAACAATTGAACCTCGATTAATCACTGCTTGTGGAGTCAAACCTACTGGAAAAGTCCAATGGGATTTCAAAGCTATTTATATATATGGGGTTGTGGAACCCGCCACGGGAGAATCTTTGTTTTGAGAATTTTCTCATTTGGATGCTGAATGTTTTCAAGTTTATTTAAACCAATTATCTGCTCAATATAATAATAGTATAAATATTATCCAATTAGATAATAGTACAGCCCATACAGCCAAAAAAATCAAAGTTCCTGAAAATATTATTTTACTATTTCAACCCCCACATAGTCCAGAAATTAATCCCATAGAACGACTTTGGCAATACATGAAGGATCATTTAAGTTGGGGAATATATGAAACTTTAGAAGATTTGAGAACAAATCTCACAGAGATGATTAACAACCTCTCAAATGAAATTATAGCATCAATAACAGGGTGGAATTAT
Source organism: Okeania sp. SIO2B9 (assembly GCF_010672505.1). NCBI lineage: Bacteria > Bacillati > Cyanobacteriota > Cyanophyceae > Oscillatoriales > Microcoleaceae > Okeania > Okeania sp. SIO2B9. Next base: position 3,411 of record NZ_JAAHGK010000729.1, read on the forward strand.
ATTGTTGAGGCTTTAAATATAGCCAATTTATGATCTATGAAGATTAATGCCTCTATCAGTTGACGATCGCTGCTACAAAAATCACACAATTTTTCAGAAATGGTATAAGTATTCAAGCAGACATGATATGGCTAATTAATGGGCGTTGTCAGAAAAGAAGATGATTGAGAGAATGATCAGCGTGTAAAGTTCAAGGAAAAATGCAATGGAATATCCAGAATGCCACAGTCACCACATCCATAAAAATGGTCACGCGAAAAGGTAAACAAAATTATATCTGTGTCAAGTGTGGTCGTCAATTGATCGCAGAATATCAACCCATACGGATATAGTGATGATCTCAAACGCAACTGCTGGAAAATGTATGTTAATGGCACGAAAACCCATGCCATAGAGAGAATTACAGGAGTTTCACGCACAACTATTATGGATGGGGTCAAACTTGTGGGAACACTTCTACCAGATGCCTATGAGGCAGAAACTATCCCAGAGATCGGAGAATTGGAGCAACTAGAAACCTTATAATTAAGA
>NZ_JAAHGK010000073.1:0-11342 GCF_010672505.1 Okeania sp. SIO2B9
CTAACTCAGCATTGTTTTTTTCAGTAGACATCTCTAAGTAGGGTTTGCAGCAAAAAGTCTTATGGGTGAGGGTAGGAGTCAGGAGTCAGGAGTCAGGAGTCAGGAGTCAGGATAAATGGGAATTATAGAGGAGGTAGGAGTAAGAATTGTCCCTTGATTTTTCTGCCATAATCGTCCCAAAATACTAGCTTTTTGAGCTTTTTCCACCGAAAAGCTAACACTTTTTTAGACCTAAAAATGCTACAACCTTTATCTGTCAATGCTTTTAGATTTAATCAGCAAGCCCTAAGTAATAAAAAATAAAATCAATTATTGCACATAAATCATCATTTTTTTTCCCCCTACTGCAAAGCTGCCTACTGCAAAGCTGCCTACTCCCTCTTTTCAGTAACTAAAAACTTGTAGGGATAGAATACTCATGTTCCTAGTTTTGGCAAGTTAACCAAATACTCTGCACGAATATTCCATCCCTACAAAATTTAATCCCACTCAACAGAGGTGTTAGAGTAATAATCTTAAGTTATATCTTACGATAAGGTACCATACCAAGATTGATATTACCTAGATTAACTCGTGTTGATGTACCTTGAGCGTTTATACCCCGTGCTAAATCTAAATAAAGAGAAGGATTGCCTGCTGTAGGTTTCTTTTCTTGGGGAGTAAAGCGACGTAATTCATTTTGGTAAATTATTTGAGGGAAACCAAGAATACTCCGATAGTAGAAACCATAACGAGGTGTCTTTAGGTTAAAAGGAGTTTCTCCTCCATCTCTTTGGGGTATAACCCGACGACGCTGGTAAGGTACAGTATCAAAGCCAAAGTTGTCGAGGTATTCCTCGCTATTAACCAACTCATCAATGAAACCTTCGATACCTTTAGTCGCTACAACGATAGACCAAGCAATCTTTTCCTTTTCGCTGTAAACATCACGACCTAAAACACGTTGAACACATAACTCAACAAAGCGATAGTTGCTATTTGTATCGTAGTTGTTACGACGGAATGGATCGGAAATGACCAAACCACGAATAAAATCTCGAACTGTAAGTTGACCATTTTTGAGTTGAGATTCTAGGAAGATTTGGCGATCTCTCTTAAGAATCTGATGTTCGCTATAAATTTGACGATAAGCTGCCCAGATTAACTCATCCCATCCTGACCCAGAGGGCAAAGATTCGGCTGAATAAATCATTGGTTGGTCATCACCGGGGATTTCATAACCCGCAACTCGTGAGTTTTGACTGATAGGTTTGTATTCTAATAATGGAATCGCCACGTGAGAATCTCCTTAAATTATTAAATTTGATTTATCAAGTGTGGCCAGAGCACACTAAACCTTGCTGCGATTCAAAAAATTGCATCAATAGCCAACCTTTAGATTAAGGGATTGAGGCAATCCAAGTCTCACTTTTATTAACTTACGCAACAATCTGTAACAATTTTGATAGCTATTTGCTAACTTTGGGCATATTGTTATCTATCTACCAGCCAAAAGCAGAATAAAACTGTGCAGTATTCTGTGACGTTTCTATTTCACAATCTGAGTTGTTTTCCTCTACTCGAACTTCTGTACAAAATGTAGAAGTATTAAATCCACCAAACCGCTTCACTGCACTGGTTCGCATTCTCAGATTAGGGCTAGGAAACCAGAATCTTTCAATAGAACTCATAGTTTCATATTCTGTAATTAGATTTAGTCCATCTTCATCATCCATCTCAAACAGTCCCACTACTGGGACAATTTCTGCATAGCCTCGTTCTCGCAACATTCTGCCTTTTCTAGGATTTTCTGGATCTGGAACAATCGCAAATACAGTTGAACCTTTGTGATTTTCATCATCTTTATCCCAGGCCATGGAACCATCCCAAGTAACAAAAGCGCCTCCAGCAGCCAAACTTGGGTCAATTTCGTGCATTTTACAGATTTCTACTACTTTCGGATCTCCAGCACCCAAGCTAGTTACTTGAATATCTGAACTACCCATTTCTGCTTGTCTAAAGGCCAGATGATGGGTTGTTCGTTGCGATCGCCATTTACCAGCACTCTTTTGAAAAAATTCCATTGCATCCATTTGCCCTTCTCCATCTTTAGAATTTTTAGGATATTAGTTCTAGCCTAATCATCATAATACTTCTAGCTTTTATTAATTTAATGTTAACTTTTGTCGAATAAATTAGTTTCAAAATGTACATTATGGACAGTATGTCAAGTAAATGTTACGATAATTTACATAAGAGTCAATAAATCAACTTAACTGTGGCCTTAATATATAGGCCAATATCTATTATCTAGATAAGCAAGGAGTAAACTATGGAAATGTCTAACAGCTTAACTATGGAGCAACAGTTCAAATTACAAGTTCTACGGGAGCAAGTGAAAGGTTTAAGTCGGGAAGAAGCTCAAGAGTATTTAGTTGAAGTGTTGCGACAGACTATGGTTAAGGAGAATTTGTTTAAAAACTGGATGAAGGGCAAAATTTAACCGATGTTTCTCCATAAAGACAAGAATATATCGGTATTAAAAACTAACCCCGCCCATATCTAGTAGATGGGTGGGGTTTATACTTTTAATATCATGTTCGGTAGAACCGTTATAATATAGCGCTGTGCGCAGGCAACAGGCGACAGGGTGAATAAAAAACCTATAATATAAGACTTTTAGCTATTGGACAGTTATTGCAATTTGTTTGTAACCCACATTCCGCACTTCAATTTGTAACATGAAAATTAGTATAAAATCCGTAGCTTGCTTAAGTATTTATACTATATAAATTATCTTCATTTACCTTTATCAGGAGTCAAATTCTCAGTTAAATATTAAGCATAAATACTTACTGAATTGTTGATTTTTATTGACCACTATAATTTTCTTCTGACTTTTAACTTTTGACTTTTGACTTTTGACTTACCTTCTTCTACTGCATAATATTTTGCAAAGACTTTAACCCCTTCTTGATTCTTCGAGAAACAGTAACAGCACTAATCCCCATCCGCTCGGCGGTTTCCTTCTGAGTCAAATCACAGAGAAAAACAAACTCCAAAACCTTACGAGTACCTTCTTCTAGTTTGGCCAGTCCTTGCTGTAAACGAATTTGGTCTTCTTGAGCTAACTGAAAACTACGATACTGAGTATCTGGAACTAATTCTCCTAAACAAGTGGTTCCATTTGTTTCATCTTGAACTGGAGCGTCTAAACTTAGAGGAGCACGGTTACGACAAGCTAATTGAATTTCTTGCCACTGCTCTAAAGAAATATCCAATGCAGAGGCCACCTCTAAATCTGTAGGTTTCCGTTTTAACTTCACTCGGAGGTCTTGTATAACTTTTGTAGCCTGCCGATCCATAGCTAGCCAATTTCTGGGAATTCGTACAGAAGGACTTTTATCTCTTAGATAATGCTGAATTTCACCCCGGATATAAGGAGTAGCAAAAGAACTAAAGGCTCGTCCCTTCGATATATCAAATCGCTCAATTGCTCTAATTAATCCAATACAGCCTACTTGGAGTAAATCATCGTAGGTTTCAGTACACCTATTCAACCAATGGTAAACTTCCTTTCTTACAAGTCCAACATTAAGTTTAACTAATTGATTACGGAGATGATGAGAAGGAGACTGTTGATATTGGCGCAACAGTTCCAGGTTTTTACTTTTTAGTTTTTGAGTGATAGTGGTAGACATAGGTATATTTTGACACTCCACGGACTACAGTCGCGTGAATTATTCAGAGGAGCTTTATATCAGGTTAAAACCACGATTTCCACATTGCTCGGAACGGCTAAATTACCAGTACCGTACCGTACTACGCATACAGGAGCAGCTAACTAGGTGGTGCCAATAGCCACTACTCTCTCCGGTCTGGCGACCATTGAGGCTAATTTTTTTGGTTGTTATTTGATTCACTCGCTCTGAGGTACAACGTGCTGTCTAACGGCTGGAAACAGAGTGCTGGCAAGCACCTAGCCACCTTTTCGGTTAACTACCATTTAACCTGTATAGTCCATTAGATATCAGGCTTTCACGATGATTCAGAGGTCAATGTGTCTTTAGCAATCAATTATAACACATTTTTTTGACTACGGGTTAAAACCTGCCCAAGTCGTTTCCATCCACTACTTAAAAGACGGTGGTTTCCGACTTACCTAATTTTCAAAATAATTCTGATAGAAATTTAGTGATGGTAAATCAAATACGCACTATATTTTTACCAATTGATCATTGATAATTGATAATTGATAATTAACCCCCAAAGGTTTAAAGCCTCTCCTTTTAAGGAGAAAAAAGCGGTCGAGGGATGGCGTACTTCGGAGCGGGTCTGCAAGAACGGGTCTCCTCGCCATATCCAATCGACCAAGAGAAGAAATCAGATTTCCTGATATTTAGTTCCGTTACGGTTTTAACAAGAGTTAATTATCCATTATTCATTATCCATTATTAATTAATGAAACATCTTCTACTAGGAATTGTATGTTTATAAAATTATTGCTTTGGAATCTTGGATTGTGATATTAGACACAATTTATTCATAATAGTTTTAGTTATATTCTAAGCCTTTTTATCAGCAATATCGTAGTCGATGGTTTGATCTATTTTCTATATACTAAGTAGTTACTTGATTAACTTAATTAAGTATAAATATATTTAATATAGCGTTTCTCAAGTTACTGAGATACAGTTATTTTTCTATTCCCTACTCCCTACTCCCTACTCCCTACTCCCTAAAATAAAATAAACGAATTTTGTACCTCACGATTCTTGGAAATTGCTATAGGAGCAATAATTATTTTCAATAATAATATTTATTAGTTGTTTAAATATTTTTCTAATAAAATCTAAATCTAATAACAATAGAGGAGTGTTTAGCCCCTCTATACATATTCTTTTTTTCTGGTCGTTACCCTTCTATTGCGTGTTTAGTTTTAGGTTTTAGGAAGCAAATTTTTTAACTGCACTATTACAGAGCAACTACTGTTGAAAACTTCACAGTCACCAGGAGTAAAATTAGCCTTTTAGGGTTTAATTTTCTATAATTTTGGAACCTAAAACCTACCCCTTACAACTTTCAATGAAAAGACATTTTTAGGTGAAAAGAGACAGTTGGTTATCTTCACAAACTTTCAATTTTGATAGGTAGGGTCTTTAATCATATAAGTTGCACGAGCAATTTAATTTCAGACCCAATATTTAGCTTAAGAAGCTGTGTCTACCCTACCGTAAAAAGTACCACCAACTTTAACTTCTACAGCCTCTTTTGCACCTAAGTCTGTATCAGAAGGCTGAATTGCTTCAAAGATACCAGCAATTTCACCAGTTTCGCTGTCTACTTTAGAAATTCTCAGGGAAATTTCACCAGCTTTGAGACTGGTATCTGCAAACTTGACATTAGCTTTACTAAACTCTGTATCATCTGCACGATTTGGTAAAGCTACTGCATTATCATATCCTGAAGTAACACCACGACCCTTTGGATCTAGGAAGCTAGAACCTCGATAGGAAGGAACATTATAGATACCCTCAAAATCGATAGAGGTATTAATAGCAGAAACACCAGGCTGACTTTTAGCAATAAGTCCTTTGACGGTAAATAGAAAAGGTACTTCCTCACCACCTGGTAAGAGAACAGTTATAGCCTGAAAATCAATACCATATTGCTCCTTAAATGTCAATGCGTTATCTTCATCAAAGATCAGATCCCCTGTTACTTGGTCTAAGCTAGAAGTATATCGTGTCAATTTTCTTCCTTCTACAAATTCTGCTTTCTGGCGTTTGTTAGTAGGTTCTTCCTTGACAAAATATTCAGTTGGCTGTATGCACAAATCTGTCAAAATATAAGAGCTATCGCGGTCAAGGGCAATGGAACCACGAGCTGTTTCTGGTAACTCAGGACAGTTGTTAGCCAAACCAGTATTGACAATGTCATCATAAGTAAGTGTTTGACTGCTATCTGGACCTTCTGAGCAAGCGGTCAAAAAACTCAAACACACAGCTAATAGTGCAGCAATTAAAGTGCGATACCTCATTGTTAACCTCAAGATTTAATATTCAACAATCAACATTGCTACTGCGTTTTTTATTTACACAGTATAAAAATACGATTTTTGATTTTTGATTTTACCGGAAGAAAGTTAGGGCAATAGAGTCATAGTTGTACTTCACCTTCCCAAGTGGCTTTTGTCAGAGCAAATTTTCCATACTCTGTTAGCATTGATAGGTGTTTAAACTCATGTACATAAGTCTATTTCCTGAAAAAAGGACTGTAATTCAAAGCTGATTTATCTTTGTATTTATCCAAAATAGTATTTTACATTGCTTGTTACTTTATTCCTAAGTCAGTTATTTGACTACTCCCCTGGACTCTCTGCCGAGGGGATTCTAAGTAGATGCTACGCAACACGGATTTATCGGTGTTGCTCCATCTATTCTTAGCTGAAATACACTCTCTGGGGACAATTTCATTGTGCCCCTACACAGTTGGCTTAAGTAGGGGCGTTAACGATAGTTATGCGAAGCAAACGGCCGTTGGCCCCTACAGCTTTCTGCTTACTTTTGTGATTATATTTGCAGCCCCATTACAGTCTGCATTCACAAAACAATTATTACCACTCCTATACAAACCACGCTGTCTTGATGCAGTCGCTCATGGGGGAAACCCCCTTTGGCGGCGCTGCATCGCTTTATTCTTTTCGGTGACGGTTTCCAATCATTGGCTTTCTCACCATAAATAGGCAGATCGTCACCATCTAAAAATGAAGCTATACTTGTATAACTTTCTTGGTGTTTCTATAAATATTATTCCATATTCATAACACAACTGAGCTATTCTTTCTTTCAGTCTAGCTGTAGGAATTGGTACAAATTCTGAATTACTTTTTTTTCCTAATTTGATTTCATTTTTCTGACCTTTATTCCAACCAAAAACAATTGTACCAATAGAATTTTTTAAACAATGGTTAATGACTATTCTGGCTGCTTTATTTATACCGTCACGAATTTTGCGGTTACGTTTTTCAGTAATTGCAGCTAGTTTATTTGACCAAAATCCAGTCGGTTTATTTTCTTTGATAGTTGATACTTGTTTGTTGTACCAACGATTCATTGATTTGAGATGTTTACCATCCACAATTAAGCTAGTACCGACATTAGATACACAGGTCAACCAATTATTGACACCATGATCAATTCCTAATACATTGTCTTGATTTAATTGAGGTTTAACTACTACTTCTTTTTCATAGATAAATTCTTGGGTAAAGCATCTATTTCTTGGTAATATTCTCAGTTCTTTAAGAGAAGCAAAGTTGAGATTACTCGGCTTATGAATATAAAAGCAATCTAGACCAAACCAGCGCTTACAGGTATTATCTAGTGGAACTCTAAGAAGATTATCTTTAAGTTTTAATGCTTGCTTGGGGTAACTAACTGTAGCCATTCCCCCTTTTTTTCTGTAGTTAGGAATTTTTGGTCTTTCTGATATTTTTCCTTCACTATAGGCTTTTATTAAACCATAATAAGACCTAAATGATTCAGCTATAGTTCTCAATATTTGTTGTGCTGCTTGTGAATATAAAACTTTATAGTGATTGTTCTTTTTGTAGACTTTTTCCAAGTCAAACTTGCCCAGAGTTTTGTAAGACTTAAAAAATAATTGCCGACCATAATATATTCCCATGTTAGTGAGCTTGTGAGACTGTTCACATAAGAATGTTAAAATAGCAATTAATTCGGGATTTTTACCTACTAAAACTTGCTGACAAGAGTACATTTGAAACGGGGATTGGAAATTTTATTGTGGGTAATAATAGCACAGGACCATTTTGGTTGTCTAGTCTAAACAACTCACTCGTTTTCATCCCCCGGGTTAAAACACAGGGGCCTTCAACGTTGCTTTTCGGTAAATTAAAATTGCATAAGTAAATATGCTTAAGGTAGAATATCGCTGTAACTAATTTCAAATCAAATTAATATCTAGAAAAAGCAAGATATTTTTGAATTATCCATACGAGGACAAATTGATTTAGAGCCTGGTATTTATATGAATAGGTAAAAACTTATTAAAATAATTTTTTGATATTAATTGATAATTATGGATACAAATACAGACAATCAGTCAACACAATTACACAATGATTTACAATCATTGACACATTCACTAAGAGCTTTAGCAAAAAATCATCACGACGATCCAATAGCAATGTTGGCTATGCTGCGAACTCTGGAAGGTTTACATCAAGAACTTAGAGAAGGCTTATTTCAACAAGCATTACCAGATAATCGTCAAGCACTCTACAATTTACTTAAAGATATTGAGGCAAAGGGAGGTTGGCCTTATATTCCCAGGTTAAGACTACGCTATATTTTAGAAAATTGGTCTGATGAAGATTTATAAAATTTCTTGCTCTGATGTAGATTCAGGTAAAGCTTGAGTAACATCTGTAAAGTCTTCTTCTGTAATTATTGAAGCTGGAACGTTGACTAATACTGCTAATAATCTACCATTATCAATAGTAATTAATGTATCTCTGAAATTTAAACCAGTTCCCTGTTCAAAAGTTAAATCGCCAAAAGTTAAGTCACCATCTAAGGCGAAGAAATCTTCCAAAGGACTAAAATCATTAATCACATCAATATTACCTAATTCTCCAGGTAGGACAAATATATCGGAACCTTCGCCCCCGGTTAAGGTATCTTCTCCAGCATCTCCAAATAATATATCGTTGCCTCGATCGCCTAACAAGGAGTCATTACCATCACTACCTTGAAGTGTATCATCATCCTTTCCACCAAATAATGTATCGTCACCAATACCACCAATAACTAAATCATTATTCGCGTCACCAAAGAGGGAGTCGTTTTCTTGTTCTCCAAAAATTGTATCATTACCCTTTCCACCGCGAAGATTGTCCAAATTGTCTCCACCAAAAACTTGGTCGTTACCTCTATTACCATTAATAAAATCACTGCCATTAATTCCAAATAGAGTATCATCACCTGCTTCTCCAAATAGAGTATCATCACCACTACCTCCATCTAGAGAGTCATTACCATCACCACCAAAAAGAGAATCATTTCCTATACTGCCATTTCCAATATCATCTCCACTATCTCCAAATATTGCGTCATCGTCAATATTTCCAAAGAGACTATCATTACCTTGACTACCTCTTAATGTATCGTTACCATCTCCTCCAGTAACTAAATCAATTCCTTCATTACCAATTACGGAGTCATCTCCAGTCTGTCCAAATAATGAGTCGTTGCCTTCTTCTCCTGCTAAAAAATCATTTCCCGGACCACCTTCAATACTATCATCTCCAAGACCGCCTAATGCTGAGTCGCGGCCATCTTCTCCTTGTAATAAATCATTATCTTCACCACCAATTAAAGAGTCCGATCCAATGCCACCAATAACTTCATCTTCTCCTTCTCCACCATCTTGAGTATCATCTCCTGCTTCACCAAAAATGGTATCATTTCCACCAAACCCTTCCATTAGGTCAGGTTCTGGAGAACCTATTAAGAGGTTATCGTTGTTATCTCCTGATATATTGGCCATACTTTGGATACTCCTATGTTACTAATAATTTGATTGTTGAGTAAAGTCAGGTTTAAGTAGGTAGGTGGGAAAATTTACAAGTTGGCAGTAATTATAAATTTTTTCTCAGAATCTAGCACAATAGATTATTGGCTAGATAGACTTCTGATAGTATTTGTTAATCCCTGGGTATTTGCAATTCGTTATTTTTATATTTGGCGATATCTGAAGGGAAATAAAATTACATTAATAGAAGCATTTACTAGAGGCATAAAAAAGTCGTTTCCTATATTAATTGTGCCCTTGCTTGTATTTGCTCCTATTACATTTAAGCCAATTAAATTAATGTCAAGTCAATATTTTTTAATCTTACTTCTTTTACCAATGATTTATCTTGGAATACGTCTTAGTTTTTATTGGCATACTGTTTAATTGACGGTGTTTCACCTGTAAATGGAATTAGGTATAGTTGGAAATTGACTAATGGGTATTTCTGGTTAATTACTCGAGTTAACTTGATTTTATTTGCCATTGGCTTTTTGATAATATTTCCATTAACAATTATCGCAGCTTATGTAATTAAATTAGAAATGGTAAAAGATCTACTAAGTCTTCTTATCCAATATGTTTTAATTCCGATATTTTGGAGTATTATTTCAGTGGTAATTTATGCAGAATTAAAGAGAATAAAAGCCTGAATATTTACTATTCAGTAATTAGCAGTCAGCTTTTCGTGTGCAATGGTACTAAACAGTAATCAAACATTGAAGAAAGAAGAAGGAAGAAGGAAGAAGGAAGAAGGAAGAAGGAAGAAAAAATGGATGGGGACTCAAACCCCAACCAATTGTCAACACCGTGTAGACGGTGGGGTATTAAACCCAAAATAAAAAGATAAAAGTGAATCAAGAGTGTTGGAATAATTTATTGTTTTTTATCGGTTGTCCTGAATAGTAATTGTAAAGATACATATTTTTTAATTTCTTACCACACTCCCCTACTCCCCACACTATCTCTACTATTACTATGCACCACCACCTTTTTATCTAATACCCATAACCTCACTCTTTTCTTGCCGGACCTTGACTTTTTTGAGAGCGACTATTTAGGGTTTGCGCTCATAAGTCTTATGGGTGAGGGTAGGAGACAGGAGACAGGAGACAGGAGACAGGAGAAATGGGAACGAGCGAGGAGGTAGGAGCGGGCGTTTTGTCCCAAGATTGTTCTGCTCAACTCTTGACCAAAATCCTGAATTTTTGAACCATTACCACCTAAAACCTCGCACCCCCTCCAGACCTAAAATTGCTCAAACTAATACCAGTCAATACTTTGATATTTAATCAGCAAACCCTACTTAATATCATTTCTTAAAAAGAATTCTATAGTTATGCAAGACTTCAATGATTAAGTAATTATTAGGATTCAATAACGTGAATAGCGATTATTAGGTAGTAAGTATATATTATTCTTATGTTTGCTACTCCCCTACTCCCTCACTCCCCTACTCGTTTAGTGCTTATAGGGAATAGGGATTTCTCACAGAATCCAAATAATATAAATTGAATTGTTTGAGAATAAATACTTATAAAATTACCTTAGTAGATTATTGTCTTTTAAGTTTAAGATTACTCTCTTACTCCTTTCAAAGTCTTTAAAATTAAGGTTTTCCAGGTTAATATTAAATTTTTCTAATAAAATAAAGTTATGAATAACCGTAACAAGGGTTGCTTTTTTTCGAGAATAGTATTAATCTATAAATTAATGAAGCAATAAACCTAGTTTGAACTCAGAGGTTAGCATTAGTAATAGATCAG
>NZ_JAAHGK010000730.1:0-3940 GCF_010672505.1 Okeania sp. SIO2B9
TAATTTATTTTTTATAAAAAGTAACAATATTAAAAAAATTAGGGATTGAATAATATCAAGACAAATTTTATTGCTCAAATCAAGGCGTTAAGAGACTTTGAGATTAGAAGGGTTTTCTGGTTTGCTCCGATCATTAGGCGATCGCCCAATAGTAAATTCAATTATTTAGGAACAAAATTGCCCAAGGTTAATTTTTATAACAAAAAATTTGATTAGTCCAAATAGATTTCTATAGGAAATTGGGCAGAAAGCAAAGGACAGAAGATAGATACTAAACCTATTGGTCAGAATTAATGGCTTCAATACCAATTTTTAGGTCGGAAATTCTCTTTTTTGTCACAGGAACATCTCCTGTAGGTGTCTTATTATTCGTAACATTCTTTTTTCAAGCATTGCATAATACCAATTACTATGCATTAATGCTTAATTTAGGTAGCACTTCAATTTAAACCCCGTCTTTAAGGCTATGCTTTACCCATATCTATTGAATTCAAGTGCAGGATAGGGAAGAGCAGGGAGAGGGCGAAGGTAGGGAAGTAAAGACAAACCTGGCATAAATCATTCCGCACAGAGGTAGGTAAAAGCAAATCAGCAATGGGTGCACCATTTGATTTCTAACAGCTAGAATGGCCGGAAAATTACGCTGAAATAAAATCCAGAGTCTTGAGCATTATTGCCACGATCGTCCAGGTCTACTAAAGGGATGCCATAGTCTAAACGCAAATCAAACTGTGGCAGTGGTTGCCAAATCAAGCCTATGCCTGCCCCTGCTAAAAATCTTTGGTCTGGTAAAAATTCATTATTAGGGTTACTACCATCATTCCAAACAGCTCCAATATCTATAAAAGGAGTAAGTTGTATTGATGGTAAACCAGACTCATCCCGATAGACGGTAATCCGGTCTTCTATAGAAAACCGAAAACCATTATCCCCGGAACGTATATTCTGGCGATAGCCCCGTAACGACAAACCACCGCCAATAATAAATTGTTGGTATGGCAATAGAGGAATTGAGGATAACTGCAAATCTCCCTGGACAATCAATAAATGATTAGCACTTAATCTTTGTACCCTTTGCACTTGGCCTAGCCAACTGAAGAAATGTCCATCGGGTTGAGGATCTTCCCTCTCTGTCGCGTCAAATAAATTAGTGCCAATATTAAATTGCGATCGCAAAGCCCAAGCTCCTTGAGAGTCTCGGCGAATGTAGTCTTGTCCCAACCTAATCACAGTAGTACTGTTAACACCATCTTCTTCTGGAGTTTGAGGGTCATCAAAAAGTTGATCGTCCAAAAAAGTCTCTGTACGCTGATAACTCAAGCCTACAGAAAAAGCTAACTCTTCTCTAGGAGTTTGTAGAAAAGGCTGACGGTAACTAAACTCATATACATCCGTTGTGCCACTAATCTCTATACCTTCAAAATCTTGACCAATTCTATTACTGTTGGGTGCTGCTCTAAACTGTAAAGTGCCATTCATAGAGTTGATGGGCAAATTGTAGATAAAGTCAAAAACATCTGATTCATCGCTAAAAAGTCTGGTGGTGTTGTAGGATGCCACAAAAAAATCACCCCGCCCTGTCAAGTTGCGATGTAGTAAAGTCGAACCTATTCTTTCAGAGCCGACTGTGGGAGGTGAGTAATTATCAGTATTTATACTAAACTCAAGAGGGTTTGCTTCTGTAACACGAACAATCAGAATACTCTCTCCTGGATTTTCGCTAGCTCGCAAACTAGCTTCAATATTTTCAAATAAAGGATTACCCCGAAGTAATCGTAGTTGATTTTCTAGTTGAGCAGTGTCCAATGGCTGACCTGTTCCAAGTCGTATCCGATTTTCAATATAAGATTTTTGCAATCTTTTTGTACCTTCTATTTGGACTTCTCCCAAAATTCCTTCTACAACTTGAATCCTAACTGTGTCCTCGGTAATCGTTTGGGGTGGTAAAATTGCTCTTGAGGTGATATAGCCACGTTCTAGATAAATTTCGGTAATTTTATCTGCTATTTGCCGAAGTTCTAATAGGGTAACTAAACGTCCTTCTAATGGCCCAATGAGGGAATTAATTTCTTCTGGGGTTAAGATTGTACTTCCTAATACTAAAATTCTCTGCACGGGAATTTTTTGAGTAGGCTCATCTGGCAGAGGTTGAGGTGGTGGTGATTTTTTTAGTTCTTCTTCTTTTGGCTCTTCTGGTTGAGTTGGTTGGGGAAGGGGTTGGAGAAAGCGATCGCGATTTGGATCTGGTCGGGGGTTATCTGGTAAATTTTGTCGTATGTCTTGATTTGTTGGAGTATTTTGGGCATAACTTGGTTGTTTTGGAGTTAAGGTATCAATAATTTGAGGGTGAGTGAGTCTTTGCTGAGTATTGGATAGGTTTTGAATTTGAGTTTGTATTTGTATAATGTTTTTTTGTTGAGGAGAAGTTTTGGAGTTGGCTATTAATTTTAGTCCTTGATTTTTTAGTGATTTAGAGCTTAAAATTTTTTGTTTCAGGTTTTTATGTTGATATTTATAAATTAGTTTTGGAATTGATTTTGATGTTATTTTAGAGTTTTTGGATGACAAATAATGCCATTTTTTGGTTTTTACTGAAGTTTTATCCCATAATTTATCCACATCTGCAGTTTTGGATACAGCTTGATTAGCTAATAGGCAAATAATTATAAATGTAGTAGGAATTAATGTGATAAATTGAAACATTGCAATAGTTATGCTCTAGGTGTAATTTGACTTACCAAAAAAAAGGTGCATTCTGGTTCCTATATTGATCTAATAACGTCAGCATTTCCTGCGGAATGCTGCGCAAACAGTTGTTAGCTATTAGCTAGCTGACTGCTAATATAAATCTGGCGAAAATCAAAAATAAAATCAATTATTATTCATAAATTATCAATGATTTTCCCCTGTCCCTGTTCTCTCTTTTCTGGAGATTTATAATAGCTGAATGCTTACCTAATAACAGCTAAAAAGAATTATTTATTGAGAGATAAAATGCGCATAATTGCCGAATAAAGTATCGGTATTAAGTTTTGCTATATTTCTTTAATAGGGTATTTATTCTATAAAATATAAGTTTTTTGTGAAGCATTAGCATAAACAATTGAATTTTGTCAATAATTGTATAGTAAACATCAGACGCATTTAGATTTTATGTTCTCTATTAAGGGTGACTTTTGACAAAGAAATTATATAGTTTCAATACTAAGTAGCTTAGTAAACGAATACTCAAAACCTACTGCGAAAATATTTATTCTGAATTTAACACGAATTTTGAATCACCTAAAAGTATGCAAAAACAATCTTCTGGACCACGCACTATTAGACCAATTGGAGTTGCCTCACTACATAGTATTGCTTTTTCTAGAGAGACTCTCTATGCCATTGACAAAAACCGTGGTTTTCTGCTAGAAATTGACCCAAAAACAGATAATACAACAGTTATAAATCCCTTTCAAACTAATGAATTTATTGATGTTACAGGTCTCGCGCTTTGGAAAGATACTCTTTGGTTGACAAGGGAAAATGAAGTTTATTTCTGTCTCAATGCAATTGGTAATTCATCAGAGGGACGCCGAAAATGGCAACATTTTTTCACTTTACCTTATCCTGCTGATGGAATTGCTGTTTGGGAATCAACAGTTTATGTCACTTGTCAAAAACTAGGTAAGATTTTTGTATTAGATAAAAATACTAGACAACAAATTACTGGGTTTTATGCTCCAGGAATAGGGTTTGAAAATATTACAGTACAAGATGAAGAATTGTGGCTTTGCGACCGCGAGGAGCAAACGGTTTATTGTTTAGAAAGAGCAACGGGTAAAGTTAAGTTTAGCGTACTGACTCCTTTTGAAAGTCCTACGGGGTTAGCATTTTATCTGGATATAAATACCGGGGAAAGACAGCTTTATGTCGCTTATGCTGGAGACGAACTTTATAA
>NZ_JAAHGK010000731.1:0-3937 GCF_010672505.1 Okeania sp. SIO2B9
CTTGGACTTTTTTTAACTAAAAAATGCTAAAACGTTTATATATCAGTGCTTTTAGGTCATATAGCGCTGTGCGCAGGCAACAGGCAATAGGTAACAGCTCCGGAAGGGGGAATAAAAAGCTGATAAGATAAAACTTTTAGCTATTGGACACCTCCTGTAATTTGTAAATATGCCAGCGCACATTGCTATAATGGTTCAAAAAATTAGAATTTTAGGCTCATAGTTGCGCAGAATAATCAAGGGATTATTCTTCCTCCTACCTCCTCTATAATTCCCATTTACCCTGTCTCCTGTCTCCTGTCTCCTGTCTCCGACCCTTACCCATAAGACTTTTTCAGCAAACCCTAATTAGATTGGTCAAGGAAAGAAAAATTTGCTAAAAAATCTTTTTTTAGCAAATTTTTCGTGAAAATATCTTACCTGTTGCCTGTTGCCTACTCCTGCAAAAAATCTATATCTTTTTCACCAGATGTCTAATGATTTCTGTATGATAATTAATTTTATTTTTGATTATTGGAGATATCTATTGAACAAAAAAAGAATTCAGAAATTAAGAAATATAATGTAAACTAAAAAAAGGAAAATAATAAGAAAAATTAAAATTTCTAGTCAAAATAGCAGTAATCGTGGTAGATAAACAAAAATCCCGAACTGACTATTGCGGTAAAAAAATCATTGGTGTTGGTGAAAAGAGGTATGATATCCTGTCCGGATAAGAGCGCGAATAAACAACTTTCTCCTTCTACTACTCTTTCTTCTTCTTTCTTTCTTCCTGACTCCTGACTCCTGACTACTAAATAATTAAGATTAATATCATACACTAATTCACCAACGCCAAATCATTTTTTATGACTAAAGACACTGAAAAATACATCCTAGCTCTCGACCTCGGTACAACAGGCAACCGAGCAATATTATTCAACTATCAAGGCGCTAGTATTGGTCAAGCTTACAAAGAACTTACTCAATATTACCCTCATCCCGGTTGGTTAGAACACGACCCAGAAGAAATATGGGAAGACACTTATGCCATGATGGAGCAAGTGTTCCGAAATACTAATATTTTCCCCTCAAATGTAGAAGCTATCGGTTTAACAGTACAACGGGAAACCTGTCTCCTCTGGGATAAAACCACAGGTAAACCACTGCACAAAGCAATAGTTTGGCAAGACCGTCGTACCGCACCCATGATTCGAGAATTAGTAGCAAAAGGCAAAGCAGAAAAAATTCAAAACTGTACCGGATTAGTTTTAGATGCTTACTTCTCAGCAACAAAATTATCCTGGATACTAGAGTGGGTAAAGCAAGAACAACCAAACATTAACCTCAGTAACGTGTTGGCAGGTACTATCGATACTTGGATTTTGTGGAAACTAACTGGTGGGCAAATTCACGCCACCGACCATAGTAACGCCAGTCGCACAATGTTAATGAACATTGAATCCCTAAATTGGGATAGAGAATTATTAGACTTGTTTCAAATTCCTAGAGAAATAATGCCGGAAATCAAACCAAGTTTTAGCATATTCGGCAAAACAAAAGCAGATTTATTAGGAATATCAATTCCTATAGCTACAATTTTAGGAGACCAACAAGCCGCCTTATTTGCCCATGGTTGCGATCGCCCCGGAATGTTAAAATGCACTTATGGTACAGGTAGTTTTTTGATTGCTAATACTGGAGATAGTCTTACTAAATCTCAAAATCAACTATTATCAACTATTGGATGGACTCAAAAAATCAATGGTAATTTGAAAACATCTTACGCTCTAGAGGGGGCAATGTTTACCACAGGAGCTTGTATTCAGTGGTTACGGGATGGGTTGAAAATCATAGACTTCGCAGCAGAAACTGAACATCTGGCAATGCAAGTGGAAGATACTAACGGTGTTTATTTTGTACCTGCTTTAAGTGGTCTCGGTGCTCCTCATTGGGATATGAATGCTCGCGGTGCTTTTCTGGGAATTACTGGAGGTGTGAAGCGGGAAAACATGGTGAGAGCAGTTTTGGAATCAATTGCTTTTCAAGTTAAAGAAGTTGTGGATGCTCTGAATCAAGATAGCGGAACTCTAATGACTAATCTAAAAGTTGATGGTGGAGGTTCGCAAAATAATTTTTTAATGCAATTTCAGGCAGATTTGTTGGGTATTCCTGTTGAACGACCTGCGTTTATTGATGCTACTGCTCAAGGAGCTGCTTTTGCTGCTGGTTTGACAGTAGGTCTATGGGATGACTATCACAAATTGGTGAATAATAGTACAGTTGGGCAGGTGTTTGAACCCGGTGAAAATGCTGCAAAAGTGCAAAAAAGTTTTATGGTTTGGCAAAAAGCTGTTAGTAGAGCCAAAAATTGGATTGAATAATTTTGGGAAGTCCTGCAACGGTAATGGTATTGATTGAACTTGAGGCAAATTACCTAATGATGTTAGCTGTTATTACCTCAGCTCCAATTAAAAGAAAGCGGTCGATCTTCGGAGCTTCCCGTAGGGTGCGATGGCGTTAGCGTTAGCGTTTGCGCAGCATGACCATAGGAAAGCTCCTCTATAAGAGGCAGCTCCTCTGTCACTCTTCGGGTCTCCTCGCCAGATCCAATCGACCAAGAGAGAGGATGTATTTCGGTTTCTTTCCTACTCAAAGTTTTTTTCACTCCCCATCTCCCCATCTCCCCTAACTGAATTACCCCCCGTATGACAAAGACACAAGCAGTAAAAATAGCAAAATTTCTCGCCATATCTAAATTAACCAACATAGGGTGAAGAAAAGATAAAATCTAAATAGGTCTTTAATATAGTTATGATAATTCCTCAAGCAGTTACAATTATGTATAAATCATCCCAATATAATTGTATGGATATACAGGAAAATAGTAGCATGGATCTTGGAATTTCCATCATCCCAATTGCAGACAATATAATAGTGGGAGTAGGGGGTAGCTCCTCTACAACTGTTGCTCCTAGACAGTTTAGTCAAGTTGTTAACAAACCATATCCCAACTACAAGGTTATTGTTTTAAATGATGATGTCAATACATTTAAGCACGTCGCTGAATGTTTGCAAAAATATATTCCAGGTATGACAAGTGATCTTGCTTGGGAGCTAACTCACCAGGTTCACAATGAAGGTCAAGCCATAGTTTGGGTTGGCCCTCTAGAACAGGCAGAATTGTATCATCAGCAGTTGAGTCGGGCCGGGTTAACAATGGCACCCTTGGAAAAAGCATAAATAATTTCAGTAGGGTAATCAACAGTATTAAAATAATTAAACAAAGTTAGATATAACTAGATATTTATTGTAATATACTAGGTTTATGTCTAACTTATTATGGGAAACTGAAGGACGGATCAAGTCAATCCGTACCGAAGGTGGTCATCGACGATTTACTGTATCTAACTTAATCGGTAACAAACAAGATAATTCGGTTGTGCATCAGCAAAGTGTGGGATAGGTAATTAAGTCACCCCAGTTCCAGGGAGCGATAATGCTGACGCAACCCTCCGCCAACGCTAAACCAGCCCTTTGTGCTGCTGTATTCTCAAATGCGAGTATGAAGCCAAATCCAATTGAAATAGGGGATGTAGCTACCGCACTTGCTCCGCTAACACTAATTTCACTATTATTAATGTCTGCTCCCAAACCTTAGCAAATTTATTCTGTCGGCAATGTCATCGGCCATTCTGTTGTCTGACAATTCTATTCCTTCGCTCCAATTGCTGTATCTGGTCTTTTCCGATCATATGCTTAATTTCAGGGGGTACTTGAGCGTTCATATCCTCCCCAATCATCGGTATGCCATTGTTTACAGTTAGTTTTACCTTCTGTGTTAACTATCAGTTCTTCAATAAATTGGTCAGTAGTGCAGTCTGCTTCTGCCTACGGCCATACTACGTTGCTTAACTTCGGTGATCGGACGAGAACCGGTGTTTTCAACGTAGTATGG
>NZ_JAAHGK010000732.1:0-3936 GCF_010672505.1 Okeania sp. SIO2B9
GATAAATAAATAACTACGGAGGAGTCAGGAGTCAGGAGTCAGGAGTCAGGAGAAAAGAGGTAATAAAGAAGAACAACAGGAGAAGAAGGAGAAAGTTTTTTTATAACTAATTATCCGGACATGATATTAGGTTGAAAAAAAGTGCCAGCTTTTCGGTCAAGAAACCTCATGCATATTAGCATTTTGTGCAGACAAGGTCAGAAAAATTAAGGGATAATTCTTCCAACTACATCCTCTGTAATTCTCATTTGTCCTGACTCTTGACTCCTGATTCCTGACTCCTACCCTCACCCATAAGACTTTTTCAGCAAACCCTAATTAGTTATAATAAAGCTCTTATAGTGTTTTTATTTGAACTGGGTAGTTCTACTCGCGTAATGGTGAAGATATATATTTTTGGTGTTGGTGAAGCGCGTGTATGATATTAATCGCGCATTACTTAGGAGTCAGGAGGGAAGAAAGAAGAAGTAAAGAGGAACAGAAGGAGAATGTTTTTTGTTTGCTGGCGCACAAAGCACGTTAACGCAGAGCGCGGAACGGAGTTCTATCCCTAATTATCTGGACATGATATCATACCTCAAATCACCAACGCCATATTTTTTAATTTCTTCCCACACTCCCCATCTCCCCACACTCCCCACGCTCTCTCTACCATTACTATGCACCACTACCTTGAACTGTTCCCTCTCTTGATCCACCTTCCCTTGCGTCTGCTACCGACGGGGGGTCGCACCGCTGTTGCCTCCTATACTACAACTTCAATACATGATATTGCACGCCTGTTTCAAAAATTCTTACCCCACCCCCTTCCGCAACAGTTTGTCTTAAAACTTCAGCATTACTAACAGTAACTCCTGCCAAATAATCAATCCCAAATTCCTTTAACTCTGCTAACCAAGGCATAGTCGGACCCATCAAAACTAACTGAGAATTTTTTGCCAACTCCACTAACCGAGGAAAGGTCTTATTAGCAATAGAAGTCGCTGTCAAAAACACCCATTCCGCCTCCGGTAATAAATATTCTGATGCAGTGTCGGGAAGATCATCTGCTCCCGGTTGCCGTTCGATGACAGTTATTTCCATCTCATTCTCATAACGAGACAACCGAGGATACCTACCAATAATAACAACTTTTTTTCCCCGAATCATTGGTAGAAAATATTCAAATACTGCCAAATTTCCTGGTCCGTATGGAGATAAGGGTTCCGCTTGAGTCGGAAGTCGAGATTGCCCATTTATCTCAGCATTAATAGCTGCCATTCCCACAGTTGCCTCAAAGCTATTCCAAGAGCGTAACCAGGATGCCAACTCTTTCACAGGTTTATTTACCAGAGTTCCTGACCAAGGTAATGTGCGTGTAACTGTACCTGGACTCATACATAAACCAATGCCTTCTGTTTCGCACAAAGTCCAGGTTAAACCAATTAATATTTCTTTGATTGGAGTACTTGTGTTGCCGTAATCTAATAATAAGTCGTATATTTCTTTTGGATGCACCATAGTTTAAAAGTCAAAATTCAAAAGTCAAAATTCAAAAGTTAGATTTGAGTCAAAATTGCCAAATTTTAGGGATTATTTTAATATAATGCCACGATTTGTACTTGAACAAAATACAGGACTACCAAATTTATATTCTGTTACCAGTAATGATTAAATCTGTGATTAAAGGTAAATGATCTGAACCTATATTTTTACCACTTTTTATTTTGACAACCCTAATATTTTGACTTACCAAACAATGGTCTATTGGAATAGATAATAACGGGATGAAGCTTGGCCAAGTGGGAATCATACCAAAGCCTGTTCGTGCATTATACAGTCCAGAATTACGAATCAACTCTTTGTAATATGGAGACCACATCGTTATATTCAAATCCCCAATGACTACAATTGAGCTTTTCTGACTTGCTACATAACTGGCAATTTCTGATAGTTGTTTATTCCTCAAATTAAACTTATATTTTCCAATACTCCAAGTAGGATGGGTTGCTAATATTGAGAGAGTTTTTCCCTGAATCTCAACTTGGGTACTTACGGTTTTTCTTCCTCCTCCTAAATCTTGTATCGATGTATTTTTTAGAGGTATCTTACTATAAACTGCTATTCCCAAATTTATATTTTTACCGAAAGCAATTTGTGGATCTTGATGAATCACCCAATAAGAATAATCTTGTTGTAAAAGTTCTAATTTTTCTGCCCAAGCATCAGTCACTTCTATAAATATGGCTACATCGGGATTTTCTTCTTTGACTTCAGAGATTAATCGCTCATACTGTTGGTTCATATAGAAGACATTCGCTTCCAAAAATCTGATTTTTTGAACGCTCCCATCTTTGATTATATTTCGGGAAATATAAAACGGGATTACTTCTAACAAATTAATCGTCAGGCAGAATAAACTAATCAGCAACCAGAGATAATTGCCAACCCATAAAAAAAACGAGATCCCCAACAAGCTAAGAAATGTATATTGGATTTTAAAATGGCAGGTTAGTTCGAGCAGAAAATGAAACTTCCCTAAATAACTTGCCAGAGAACATAGAGTCACTAAAACGATGGTAATGACAAAAATCAAGTATAGTAGTTTTTCTATCCCCAAAATATCCATTAGATTTCCTGTTATATTATGTCCGGTTGAATAGTTATAAATAAGTAGGGAGGAGTCAGTCCTCAGGAGTCAGAAGTCAGGAGGGAAGAGGAGAAAGTTTTAAGGTCTTAGGAGAAGCAAGTTTTTTGATCGCTAATTATCCGGACATGATATTAATAAAGATATCCAAAATTAGATTTGGAATGGTTTTATTGAGGAAGTGCGAGAACATTTATACTTCCACCAGGAGGACATAATTTTTCGATCGCCTCCTTTGTCATCATAATTGGATATTTAGCAGTTAAATGTACTAATCGATATTGAGCATCTTTTAACTCAGCAAGCAATTTCTCTAACTGTTTTTCCTCTTCCTCATTCTGACGAGCCATCTCAAGAATTATCTTGGGGGAATCTCGTAAAAGCAGTTTCCTTGCACCTTTAAGAACAGCTAGTTCATAGCCATCCACATCTAATTTAATCAGATCGACTTTATTGTGGGGATTCTTCTCGAAATATCCATCAAGTGATATCCCTTGACCCCCATCAGTAGTCATTAATCTTCCTTTGTGTTGTGGGTGCGTCAGTTTGTCCTCGCTCGCCGACAGATTCCAGCTCGAATACACAAAAGATGGCAGTTCTTTTTCCTCCTCTAGTAACATCATCTGCTCAGTCTTAACCCGATTAAGCAAATGAGGGTTTAAAGATAAGTTATTCTGTAACTTACCATAGGCCCATGAGGTTGGTTCAAAAGCAATAACACATCCATCAACTCCCACATATTGAGCTAAGGGAAGGGTTAGTGCGCCGATGTTAGCACCGATATCCACAACAACATCTCCAGGCTTAACAATACGCTTTAGTTCCTTGATTGTTTCTGGCTCGTAAACTCCTAAATAAATGGCAAGGTCTATACCCTCTTTTAAATCAAGAGACCAATGTAAACCTCGACGATATACTTTAGTAATTGATGAAAGCCCAAAGATTGCTCTAAACCCAACAATCAAATTACTAATAAATCGGGCAATTGTGATTTTTTTCTCAGTTGGAAGTTTCACCATGTCATTTCAGTTATCAGTTATCAATTATCAGTTATCAATTATCAGTACCTCTGGCTGTTTGCGCAGCATGACCTAGGAAACCCAGAGGCTTGAAATACGGAAACTTAATTTTTTCATCCCCTTAAAAGGGGAAGCTTTAGACTTTATTTTTTGGTAAAATTACCAGCCCGCCACAAAACCGACCAGGCCCGCATCCGCCCCCAGCGCGTGCAGATGGTGGAGGAGTTCGCCTATCGCCGCAGCGGTGGCAAGTGGGAACCGGCCGAAGGGATGGAAAAGGGTCGGGGGACC
>NZ_JAAHGK010000733.1:0-3932 GCF_010672505.1 Okeania sp. SIO2B9
TAAAGACAATCAATCAATCGGTAAATAGCAAAGAAACTCCATTAGAAATAATTAAAATTAGTTCTGTTGTTGCCAAAAAAATTAATAATACTAAACAAAAACTGAGGGAATTAGAATTAAAAACCTTTAACTTTAGTGTCCCTAAAAGATTCCAAAGTCAAACAGTTAAAAATATTACTCTCAATAGCAAACAGAAAGTTATTTCCTTAACCTTTGACGACGGTCCGTGGAACAAAACTACAGAACAAATATTAGATATTCTCAAAAAGCATAATATTCGGGCAACTTTTTTCGTAGTCGGCCAACATTTAAACGTACGTCAAGAAATAGGCAAAAAAATTGTAGAAGAAGGTCACGTTATTGCTAACCACACATGGAACCACCCTTCTAAAAAGAGTAAAATGAGTCCAGACCTGATCAAAAGTGAAATTGGACGTACAGCAGACCTGATATACAAAATCACAGGCAGGACAACCAATCTATTTCGTCCACCTGGTGGTGTCCTAGTGAATGGTTTAGCCGACTACGCCAAAGAACGGAAACACACCGTAGTCTTATGGTCTGCTGATTCCGTAGACTGGTATTACAGGTCAGCTAAAGAAATTACTAAAAAAGTTTTGAATAAAGCTAGCAATGGTGGAATTGTCTTACTACATGATGGTGGTGGCCCAAGAGGTCACGTTGTTGAAGCTCTACCCAATATTATTGCTGGCTTGAAAAAACAAGGTTATGAATTTGTGACCATACCAGAATTACTAACCATTAAAGATAGAGAGCTACATCAAGAAGAATTAGCAAAACAAAGAGAAATTAAAAAGCAAGAAACAAAGGCAGAAGGAAACAAGGAATAAACAATGAGATATTAAATCCAACGACCAAAGAGAAAGATTTGATCTTTGATTTTCTACTTACTACTTCTCTCAACCGAAGGTGGATCGAAATACTTTTACCGTATTTAGTTGTGAGTTTTGTATAAAACTTCAGAGCAGAGCAGATTGATATTGTTATAGCAAAGGACGAGTTAGTTAGGACATAGATTGATGATGAACTGTAAGACAGAGAAATACTTTTCTCACTGTTGCCTGTTGCCTGTTGCCTGTTGCCTGCTATATATTGTTGGTAAACCTATCTATTAGTACTTTTGACTAAAACAAGATGGCTTCTATAGCTCGCAAAAATTTATTAGAAGATATTCCTCGGTTTATAGTAGCCCAAGCAGGGATATTATTTGCAGTCAGCTTAGTGACAATTCAAACAGGCATATTAAATGGGTTTGCTCGTTCCACAACCCTACTAATAGATAAATCCAACGCAGATATTTGGATCGCCTCTAATGAAATGGTCAACTTCGAGCTGACAGACCCCTTACTTTACGGTCAATTGAATCAAGCCAAAACTATAGAAGGTGTCCAACGAGCAGAAGCTTTGATTTTAGGATCAGTCAGATGGCGGCCTCAGAATGGAGAAATGAGTCCATTAATGGTGGTGGGATTTAACCCAGATGGACAACTGTTTAACCCAGGAAAAGTCATTGAGGGTAACGTCAGGGACCTGAAACAGCCATTCTCTGTGATGGCCGACCAAAGTAGGCTATCTAGCATGCTTGCAGAAGGAGTAGGAACAATGGCGATCGCAGGTTCCCTACCAGCAAAATTAGTCGCAGTTACCAAAGGTACTCAGTCAATTGTATCAAGTACCTTATTATTTACATCCCTAGAAAACGCTAACACATATATTAGTGCAGGTATTAACGCCGAAGTTAACTGCAAAGTTGTAGGAGCAGGAAATCTTCAATGTACAAAAGTAGTAGAAAAAAAAGACCCCACTCAAAAGTTGGAAGAAACACCAGCACCAAAAAATTTAGAAGTAGCAGATCCGATCGCTTATATATTAGTCAAAGCTAAACCAGGTGAAGATTTACAAGTATTAAAACAAAAAATAGAAGAGGCGATGCCAGCTACCAATGCTTACACTAAAAATGAACTATCTGAGAAAACCAGATTTTTTTGGTTGGCACGAACAAATATTGGTTTAGTTTTGGGAATGGGTGCAGTAGTAGGTGTAATTGTGGGCATAGTAGTGGTCGCCCAAATTTTGTATTCATCTGTGTCTGACCACCTGAAGGAATTTGGTACTCTCAAGGCCATGGGTGCATCTGATCAAGAATTGTATGCAGTAATTGTGGAGCAGGCAATTTGGATGGCAGTTTTAGGTTATCTCCCTGGAATGTTGGTATGTTTAGGATTGAGTACTTGGGTGGCAAGCAAAGGAATTATTATTTTGATTACACCTTTGTCTGCACTTGGAGTGCTAGGTATAACTGTTTTTATGTGTGTCGGGTCAGCTTTCTTTGCCATTCAAAAAGTAACTCGTATCGATCCTGCAATTGTATTTAAAGCTTAGAAATAAACAATTTCAGTTGTTGATCGCAAGTTGGTTTGAAGAAGGTTATAGGTGTTAGGGTTTAGGTTTAGTAGTCCTGGTCGCGTAATGGTATATGGGAGTGAACAACGCCTATTGACATACTCCCCGACCTAAAGGTGCGGGGATTCTCACAAACAAGTGATTCTTTGCTCATCGACACAACTTACGATCGGCAAGTTGCCCATCATTAGCAGAGGCCGTTATCTCCCAAAGCGTTCCCTATTACCAATAGCGGAGCAAGTGCGGCAGCTATATCGCTCTAGATGACCATACTCTATATATAGTGTCTTTGCGTAAGTCCTGATAGAAATATTTTAAACCTAAATCAATGCCTATGACATTGCCAGTATAATTTCCTAATTCTTTTCTATCAGCGTCTAAACAAAATTGACAATAATAGCCATCTGCACGTCTAACTATTCTCACCCGGTTAATTTTTAACCTAAATAAATCTTCTCTTGTTTCTGAATTACAATACAGAGAAAACTTACCAGATTTAAACTAGAGAGTGAAAGTAATAAACATACAATCATCTGATAATTTCCAACCAGATTGTTTATGTTCTACAGACTGACAATGCTTTTTAAATTTGGGATAGCCTTTCTTCCTTACTCCTTCTTTACAGCGACGATAAAAGTTACTAATCGAAGTCCAAGCTACTTCTACTGAAGCTTGTCTAGCTGATGAATTTAATTGATTGACAAAGGCAAACTCACTAGCTAACTCTTTACTCAGTTTGTATAAACGCGACTTATAGCAATGTGCGCTGGTATATTTACATACTACATACAAATCTATAATAGTATTACAGCGACTGTATGACCTATATTTTTCATAAATTACGCGATCGAACTCCGTGACGCTGTCGCGATCGCGTCTTTGTCAAAATGTTCAGGATGCCTGTTCAGATATTTACAATTTACAATTAATAATTTATAATCAATAATTTGAAAAGAATTAGTGAGTGTTATGGTACATCCTTATAGTCAAGATTTACGCGAACGTGCTCTTAATCTCATTAATAATGGTATGTCTATTAATCGTGTAAGTCGTCTCTTAAAGATCAGCCGACCTACTCTTCATAAGTGGAGAGACCAATATTTAGTAACAGGTTCAACAGTCCCTAAAATAAGTGTACCTCCTCCTCAAGCACCTAAAATTAAAGACTGGGAAAAATTTGATAAATTTGTTGAGACTAATGATGATCAAACTCAAAAACAAATGGCTGTAAAATGGGGGGATTGTAGTGGTTTTACTATTAGTAGAAGTTTAAAAAAACTTGGTTTGACTCGTAAAAAAAAACCTCTGGTTATCAAGAAAGAGATGAGTTAGAAAGAGAAAAATTTGGCTGAAAATTGAATCAAATAGACCCAAGAAATATTAGACTTGTCGCTTTATAAGGTAAAGTAAAGTTAATAGGGTGTTTGAGATGGGACAATGTTAGATCTGAATCGGGTGCTAAAAGAAGACCGCCTCAGTGCGGGCATTGACTGGACTAAACCGTAAGG
>NZ_JAAHGK010000734.1:0-3928 GCF_010672505.1 Okeania sp. SIO2B9
GCCATCATAAAATGAATCAACGCTAAATTTATGGTATTTTCTTCTAAATACTTCTCAATATTTGTTGCATCATCATGAAAAGCCTCTAATTCTATCTTTTGTAATTTATGTGAAAAGAACCAGTGCATTATTTAGTGTGATTTTGGGGAAAATAATTCTCAAAGAAAAAGGCATCAAAGAAAGATTTTTAGGAGCTGCAATTATGGTATTTGGAGTATTTTTAATCGGTATTTCACAACTAAAGTAAGAAGGAAGAAGTTCAACAATGAATAATTAATAATGAATAATTAACAATTACCTCTTCTTTAAAATGGATAGGATAGACTCAGAGGAAAATTTTTCTTTATTATCCCCTGAAAAGGGAAGGCTACCACAATTTTTCGGTAAAAGATAAAAATAAGTAGTGAAGCACAATTAATTGTATATTTGATTCCCTACTACCTACTCCCTACTATTCTCCCTATTCTCTTATTTATCAATTATTTTCCTCTACTCCCTACTCCCTATTCCCTACTCCCTACTCCCTACTCCCTTTTAAATAAGTACTTATGAAATTTAATTTACAAGCAAGATTACAAAATCATCTGAATGAAATAGTACGCGATCGCGACCCATATCTAGCATCAGGAGGGCATTTTTATGTCAGACAATATATCGGTCGGCAGTTGTCACAGTGGGGAAATGTAGAAATTGATGAATTTCAGGTAAGAGGCAAAAACCATCAAAATTTAGTGTTAAATTTATCCTCTATTAATAACAGTAAAAAACAGAAATTAGCACCAATATTAATTGGCGCTCATTATGATGCAGTACCAGGTACACCAGGAGCAGATGATAATGCAACTGGTGTAGCAGTTTTACTAGAATTAGCCAGAGAAATTTCATCTCAACCCTTAAAATATCCAGTTAGTTTAGTTGCTTTTGATATGGAAGAATATGGATTATTAGGTAGTCAGCATTATGCCGAAAAACTCAAACAAAAACAACAGCAACTTAGACTAATGATATCCCTAGAAATGCTCGGTTATTGTGACTCTACTCCCAATTCCCAAAGTTATCCTACAGGATTAAAATATTTTTATCCAAACCAGGGTAATTTTATTGCATTAATTGGCAATTTATTGACCATCATTGATATGTGTCAAATGAGTAGAAAATTTAATAAAATAGGAACGAATTGTCAGCTTTTACCAGTACCAAATCGAGGTTTAATTGTGCCTGATACTCGTCGCAGTGACCATGCCCCATTTTGGGATAGAGGATATAACGCTATAATGATTACCGATACTGCCAATATGCGAAATCCTAATTATCATCAAAAAAGTGATACTATTAACACTTTAAATTTAGATTTTCTCACAGGAGTTTGTCAGGGATTAATTGTCGCTATTAGAAATATTGTGTAAAAAATAAATTAGGAAAAAATCTAGACTAAGATATTATAATTATGCCCAAAAAATCTACAATTAAAAAGCTAATTTTAGGATTAATTTTTCTAGCAGTCGGAAGTAGCCAAAAAGTAGCAGAAGCAGATAATAATTCCACAAAAATCAGCCAACAAAAAACTCATAATTGTCAAATTAATCGACAACAACCAAAATTTTTAGTATTTGGAGGAGGTGGTACTCCAGCGCAAAATGAAATTGCTATTGAAAAAAATGTACTTTACTTTCAACGAACCCTAGAAAAAATCGGATATAACCCATTAGCAGCTACAACATTTTTTGCTAATGGCAATGATGGGCAAGCCACAATTCGCTACATTGATGAATTAGGAAAACAACGATTTAAAGTACCAGAAATTCCGAATATTCAGGGTAAAGCAACATTAAAAAATCTCCTTAATTGGTTTCAAAAAGCTTCTGGAGAAACATCTCATCCCCCTATATTTTTTTACTTTACAGGTCATGGCATCAAAAACCCAAACAATTATAATAATAATGCTCTAATGCTTTGGGAAGACCGACCTCTAACAGTTCATAAATTATCACAAACTCTAGATAAATTACCACAAAATACTCCAGTAGTAACAATGATGGCTCAATGTTTTTCCGGCTCATTTGCGAATATTATTTATCAAGGTGGCGACCCTAATAGACCTATAGCACTTCAGAGCCGTTGTGGTTTTTTTGCTACTATCAAAACTTTACCTTCAGTGGGCTGCACTCCAGAAGTAAACGAATCAGATTATAAAGATTATAGTTCCAGTTTTTTTGCCGGATTAAGTGGTTATAGCCGTATGGGAAAAAGAGTAGCTTCAGCAGATTATAATCAAGACGGAAAAATTAGTTATATCGAAGCTCATAGCTTTGCGAAAGTAGACGAAAAAACAATTGATTTGCCAGTTTCAACTTTAGAAGTATGGTTACAAAATCAGGCAAGTAAAGCCGATATTAAATTTATTTGGGAACAACCAATTATTAATCTTTTATCCAAAGCACGACCAGAGCAACAATATGTAGTTAAATCAATAGTCAAAATGTTGAATTTCGACCCGCAAAAATCTTACATAGAAAATGCTGGAGGAAGTATCACCGAACAAGAAATTAATAATCAAATAGAACGAGCATATTTTCTCCGTTTAGGAATGGAATTAATTAATATTGGTGTAGAAGAAAAAATTATCAAAGCTTCAGATAAAACAGCGATTACTATTCTTGAGCGTCTACTCAAATGCGAAGCAGATATCCCGGGAAGATAGTCAAATAAATAGTACAAATAGATATGAGGCATGGTATAAATGACCAAAACCTAAGAATATTGAATCTAGTTATACAAGTTAAAGAATTAACTAGAAATTGGAGGAAAATTGTACAAAATGAAACGCTCTCTATATTTATTTATAAGTCTAGCTCTTTTAGGGTTAACATCCTGTAGCGCGGTCAAAGAAATTCAGGAATTAATTGACCAACCCCCACCACCAACCCCCACAGCATCCCCTGTCAAAAAAAAAGTAAGAAAATTATTTCCGATTCAGCAAAACGGAAAATATGGGTTTATTAACAAGATGGGTAAAATAGTTATCCCTCCAAGATTTGAGCGGGTAAAAAACTTTTCAGAAGGATTAGCAGCAGTAAAAATTGCAGAAAGGTGGGGCTATATTAATGAACAAGGAGAAATAGCTATCAAGCCAGAATTTGATTCTGTTGTACGTTTTTCCCAATCTTTAGCACCAGTCAAAAAAATTGGTCAGAGATGGGGTTACATTAATAAAAGTGGAGAAATGGTAATTCAACCCCAGTTTGAAGAGGCGGTCTATTTTTCTGAAGGACTGGCACGAGTTACAATTGATGGTAAGTGGGGTTATATCGATCCAACTGGCAAAATAGTGATTCAGCCAGAATATAGAGGACAAACGGGACGCGGGTTCTTTGTTGATGGATTAGCGGCAGTGAGAATTGGTAGTGCTTATGAATATGGGTACATAGACCAGACTGGAAAAGTGGTAATTGAGGCAAAATATGATTTTGCTGGAGATTTTATCAATGGTTTAGCGAGGGTCAAAATTGGGGATAGGTGGGGATATATTGATAAAACTGGTAGAGAGATTATTAGACCACAGTTTGTTTTTAATCAAGAATTCTCTGAAGGGTTAGCAGCAGTAAAAATTGATGACAAGTATGGTTATATAGATATTTCTGGTAACAGAATAATTCAACCGCAATATGATTTTGCTGGCAACTTTTCAGAAGGTTTAGCAGAAGTCAGGATTGATGACAAGTATGGCTATATTAATGCTTCTAATGAGATGATTATTGAGCCAGAGTTTGATAATGCTTTTGGGTTCTCCAATGGTATTGCAGAGGTTAAAAGTAGGAAAAATCTATACTAACTGACTCATAATTGTCAAAAACAGACTTTGAATCTTGGTAACTATCTGACTGTTGAAGTATAGCATTACTTTTGGTAATTGGTATTATATCATGTC